>PYGV01000288.1 GCA_003022385.1 filamentous cyanobacterium CCP3
GAGAACTGCTGGGCCCGCAGGGTAGCGGTTTCAGCTTCGAGGGCATCGACGCGACCGCGCAGGGTAGCCAGTTCAGCCTGAAACTCTTCTTGCAGACGACGGATGGTGGCCAGGTCGTCGGGGTTGATGCCCGACTGAGCGATCAGGGTCGCGATCACATCCAAGCAGGAGTTGAGACCAGCGGCGAACTCGAAGCGAGTCAGGCTGCGCTGACCGCGGAAGGTGCGGTCGGGGTAACCCTGAATACAACCGTAGTTCTCAACCAGGCTCTGGAGCGCCTGGAAAGCCCAGTCGGAGGGCAGCACGTCGGTCAGCTCTGACACGCTGGTAATTTGAGCCAGTTGAACAGAGTCTTGGTCGAAGTTGCTGACCTGGGTGGTAGCCGCTTCAGCTGCGATCGCAGAGCCAAAGACAGCCACAGCCGCGCCCAGAGCAGCGGGCACAGCCAGCAAAGATTGCCAGAATAACTTAGCCATTCGTAAATTTTCTCCTCACACCAGTTAAAAGGGCATTTCAGCAATAAGCGTCACGAAATGCTGCCTTCAGTTAGGAGAATAAAAGATATCTACAACCCTAGAATGAGGGCCGTCTTAAAGCCTAAACGTGTTCTGGCCAAGCTTTGATTAACTAAATTAAGAACAGTCTAAGTGGCTATGATCTTTTCGCTAAAGCAGATTGAGCACCGCATCTACCCCAAGGTAGAGATGGTTTTGGCCATGGCAAAATCTTTCTCGGTTAACCCACCCGCGTCATGGGTGGAGAGGCTAATGGTGACGCGGTTGTAGGAAATTTGCAAATCGGGGTGATGCCCGGCAGCTTCGGCGGGCTCGACTAGCTGGTTCACAAACTCAACGGCGGCAACAAAGTCTTTGAAGGTGCGCGTGCAGGTGATGGTTTTGCCGTCCAGGCTCCAGTCGGGAAGCTGGCTGAGCTGGGCTTGAATATCGCGATCGCTGAGTAGAGCGGCCATAGTTTTTCTAGGGGTGGGCTACTGCTCTATGGTAGAAGCGGCGGCAGCAAGCCTCAACCCAAATTTTTGGCTCTATGCCTATTTACTCTGTGCCTATTTAAAAGCTATCCGCCCCTGCCAGGGGAAGACAAACTTCCGAAGCAGGGGCGGTCTAGTGGGATCTTAGGTTGAACCTGACTGCCGGGAGGAACCCTGTTCAGCCAGCTTCGAGAGCTTAGCTAGTTGTCGAGACAACCAACACTGAAGCTAGAGCACAGCCCCGGCGCACAGCCGACTGATCTCAACCTGAAGACCCATACGTTTACTACTCTCTTGCATGGGCATCACCTCCTGAGTGCTAAACGGTAAAATCTGTAGAGCTAGCTGCCGTAACAGCGGCATTACTCGTAAGTTAGCACAATATTTCTGGCTATGGCAGAAATTGCGGCCTTGTTAAGCGGCTAGATCTGCGATCGCCAGGCCACTGCGTTGTTTCAAGTTCTTTAACCACCTGACTGATGCCCCTTAACCCCTCTGTAGCGATCGTCGAGAGCAGCCTAGATGAGTACTTAAAAGCCTGGCTGCATGAAGATGTTGGTCGCGGCGACTGGACCACGATTGGGCTCGGAGACCTGGCGCAGCAGCCGGGGCTAGCCCTGTGGGTGACCCGCGCCCCCGGCGTGATTGCGGGGCTACCCTTTGCTCATCGCCTGTTTCAGCAGCTTGACGAGGATCTGAGCTTTGAGCCTCTAGTCAATGAAGGCGACGCCTGTGCCGCAGACACCACCATTGCCAAAATCAGCGGCAATCTGGCGGCCCTGCTGACGGGCGAACGGGTAGCGCTAAACCTGGTCATGCGGCTGAGCGGCATTGCCACCGCCACCCGCCAGTACGTCGAACGGCTGGCCGACAGCCCAGCCCAGCTGGTCGACACCCGCAAGACAACTCCTGGCCTGCGCCAGTTGGAGAAGTATGCCAGCCGGGTGGGTGGGGCCATTAACCACCGCCTCGGCCTAGATGATGCAGTGATGATCAAAGACAACCACATTGCCGCCGCTGGAGGCATTCGGGCGGCAGTAGCTCAAATTCGGCCGGCCATTCCCTACCCCATGACGGTGGAGGTTGAAACCAGCAGCCTCGAACAGGTCGATGAGGCGATCGCCTGCCCGGTGGATATCATCATGCTCGACAACATGCCCCCTGCAATGATGCAGACAGCGGTTGAGCGGATTCGGGCGCAAAAGCCAGCGGTCAAGATCGAGGCCTCCGGCAACGTTACGCTAGAGACTCTGAAGCCCATTGCGGCGACGGGGGTAGATTTTATCTCTAGCAGCGCCCCCGTTACCCGGGCTCCGTGGCTAGATATTAGTATGCAGGTGAGTTCTAAAGCGATTTAACCCGAGGCAACCCATGATCTTAACCACCGGCCCTAACGTTGACGGTCACCAGGTCATTGAATACTGCGGTCTGGTCAATGGCGAAGCTATTTTAGGGGCCAATATCTTTAAGGACTTTTTTGCGGGTATTCGCGATGTCGTGGGCGGGCGATCGGGGGCCTACGAACATTCCCTGCGCCAGGCCCGCAACACGGCAATCAAAGAGATGATGCAGGCCGCTCAAGATCTGGGGGCCGACGCTATTATCGCCGTCGATATTGACTACGAATCGCTGGAAATAAACAACGGCGGCAATATGCTGATGGTGGCCGCCAGCGGCACGGCAGTACGGCTGGCGTAAGCGGTCTTCACCCAGGTACCGGGGGCCTGGCTACGATCCAGGCTGATTTCAAAAATTTGGCTGAGGTGCCGGGTGCCTGAGTTAGCTATCCAGGGCATGATTCTTTAAGTCGGCCAGGGCCACGTGCTCAATAGCGGCGGCGTGGGTGGCTTCGAGCAGGACTGGGGGGGCAACCCCGGCCTCTAGAGCTTCCTGCCAGCGGGCGGCGCATAGGCACCAGCGATCGCCCGGCTTGAGCCCCGGAAACTGAAAGGCGGGCACCGGGGTGGACAGGTCGTTGCCCTGGGCTTTGGTAAAGGCCAAAAACTCAGGCGTCATCTGGGCGCACACGACGTGAACCCCCATGTCGCCTGCCCCCGTGTTGCAGCAGCCATCGCGATAAAAGCCGGTCATCGGTGAGGTGCAGCAGGGAGCGAGGGCAGTGCCCAGGACGTTGGTGGCAGTGGTCATGGGGAAGTCCTTTAGAAGCAGGGTAGAAAAACGGGATAGAACGGTACAGATTCGCTTTCAATCTATCGCAAGACCCGGTCTGCCGCAGCCGGTCTAAAGCCGCCAGCGGCCCAGAGCCAAAATGCTAGACTGCGTAGGCAAAGATGACCAAACTTCACGGTTTTATGGCCGTATCAACACCATTTGATCGCCGCCAATCGGAGGCAGCGACAGCCATTGAGGTGCCGATCAGTATTGCGCCGATGATGGATCGCACCGATCGCCACTACCGCTACTTTATGCGGCAGATCACTCGCCGCACTCTGCTCTACACCGAGATGGTGACGGCCCAGGCGATTGTGCACGGCGATCGCGACCACCTGCTAGGCTTTACCCCCAGCGAGGCACCCCTGGTGCTGCAGGTGGGCGGCGACGACCCGCAAATGCTGGCGACCTGCGCCCGGGTCGCTGCCAACTTTGGCTACGACGCCATTAACCTAAATGTGGGCTGCCCCAGCGATCGCGTCAGCAGCGGCAACTTTGGCGCCTGTCTGATGGCCCAACCCGATCGCGTCGCCGAGGGCGTGGCGGCAATGATGGCGGCCAGCCCGCTGCCGGTCAGCGTCAAGCACCGCATCGGGGTAGACGATCGCGATCGCTACGAAGACGTGGCGAATTTTGTCGATACCGTGGCTCAAACCGGCTGCCGCCACTTTACCGTTCACGCCCGCAAGGCCTGGCTGCAAGGGCTGAGCCCCAAAGACAACCGCACCATTCCGCCCCTGCGCTACGGCGATGTGCGCCGCCTCAAGCAGGACTTCCCGCACCTGTGGATCGAAATCAACGGCGGCTTTACCCAACTCGATCAGGTCAGCGAACAGCTCGATCGGGTGGATGGCGTGATGGTAGGGCGAGCCGCCTACGACCAGCCCTATCTATTCTCAACGGTTGATCAACGGTTCTTTGCCGCAGATGAACCTGCCCCCAGTCGTCAGCAGGTGGTTGAGGCGCTCTTGCCCTACATTGACCACTGGGTTAGCCAGGGGCTGAAGCTCAACAAAATTACCCGTCACCTGCTGATGCTGTTTGCCGGACAGCCCGGCAGCCGCCTGTGGAAGCAAATTTTAACCGAGGAGTCGTGTAGGCCGGGGGCCGGTGTCGGGGTTGTGCAACAGGCTATGGCTGCGGTGCAGCGTCAGAGCGCTATTCAAACCCAGCTAGGGCAAGCCCACTAGGGAGTCTCAGTCACCCCCTGGGTTTCTGTGGTTAGGGGCGCAGGAACCCAGACGAACGGGTAAACGTATTCATTGGTATTGGTCAGGGAGGTGAGCTCGGTGCCATCTGGGCGCACCTGATGCAATACCTGGGTACCCATGGGGTCGTCGGGTGGAGTAGCGGTAAACGCGATCCAGTCACCTGTGGGCGACCACTGGCTGTCTAGAATATTTTGCAGGGGCTGATTGGTCAGAGCCGTGAACGCTTGACTGACCAAATCTAGGCGAAAAAGCGTCTGCTGGTCGGCTTGAGCCCCCACAGCAAGGGCGATTTGCTGACTGTTAGGAGCCCAGCTCAGGGCGTCGTAGAACCCAGGTCGGGTGAGCGCCTGGGTTTCTCCAGTGTTGACGTTGACTAGGGCCACGACTTCCTGGTTGCTAAACGGGGGGTTGTGGGGGCGATAGTAGGCAATGTATCGACTGTCAGGCGACCATAGCACACGACTGCGATAAATTTGGAAGTTGGCTTCGGGCGTCAGCACGCGGCGATCGCCTCCGTCGGCCCCTACTACGTTCAGTCGCTGGAAGGGGTAGCTACCTTCGTAAAAGGCCAGGCGAGTGCCGTCGGGGGACCAGGCCAGGGGGCTTCCGGCGGCGCCATAGGTGCCGGGGGTTTGGGTCACTCGGCGGGGGGGGCTGCCGTCTAGGGCCGCGACGAAGATGTGCTGACCGGTTACGTAGGCTACCTGATTCCCATTGGGAGCCAGAAACAGGTCAGACTCCAGGGTTTCAGACGAAATATTGAGGGGGGTTAGCGCTCCGGCGGCGGTGCTGAGAAAAAGCCTGACCTGACCTGGTCCGCCAGCAATCGAGGCAGGGCAGCGCTGCAAGATAACCAGGTCGCCATCGCTCTGCCAGGCCAGATTAAGGGTAGGCGGACGCTGGCAGTCACTGGTAAACACCAGCTCTGACCCATCGGCCCCAGGGTCAAGCCGGTAGACCTCACCGTAATTTTGAACCACCGCCAGCCGCTGCCCATCGCTAGACCAGGTCAGGGCATTAAAGGCGCGATCGCCCCCGGACAGCATAGGGGTGCGATCGCCGCCTCCAGTCTCCAGGCGAAATAACCCCTCTGGAGTGGCAAAGGATAGATCGGCAGCATGGCCCGCTGCCACAGCAAAGGCCATGAGCCCAGTGGTAAGCACCGCCACAGAGGGTTTAATCACAGTTCCACGTCCTTGAGCATTCCATGTGTGATCATAGCTACGACTGCCGCTACGCCGATCGATTTGAGCCATGAGTTTGGGTGTCCCAACCAGCGGTGTCGTTCAGTTTCTGAGATGCTAGAAGCACGACGCTCTACTAACCAACAAGTTGCCGCTGATTCTAGCTGACCTGCGATCGCGGCAAACACGATGGTCAGGGCGTTGGCATCGGTGCTGTATCTATTCTTCAGCTCATGACTATGATCAGCTTGTTTTTTATCTTTCTGATTTTTTCCTTCGTTCAGCCCGCCATTCAGCGCCGCCTGGTAGAGTCGCGCCGCCTCAGCGCCATTCGCAATCTAGAGCAGCAGCGGGGCAGTCGGGTAATTTTGCTGATTCATCGCCAGGAGTCGATTAGCCTGCTGGGCATTCCCCTCTCGCGGTTTATCAATATCGAAGATTCGGAGCAGATCCTGCGGGCCATTCGCCTGACGCCATCCAACGTGCCGATCGATTTAATTCTGCACACCCCCGGCGGCCTGGTGCTGGCTACCGAGCAAATTGCCCGCGCGCTGCTGCGCCACAGCGCCAAGGTGACGGTGTTTGTGCCCCACTACGCCATGAGCGGCGGCACCATGCTGGCGATGGCCGCCGACGAAATTGTCATGGACGAAAACGCCGTTTTGGGTCCAGTGGATCCACAGCTGGGGAATGTAGCGGCGGCCAGTATTCTCGCGGTGCTGGAGGCCAAGCCGCCCGAAAAGATTGACGACCAAACCCTGGTTACGGCCGATTTGGCTCGTAAAGCGATCGCCCAGGTGCAGCGGTTTGTGCGCGCCCTGCTAGAAGATGCGATTCCTCAGCAAAAGGTTGACCCGGCCAACATTGACAAAATTATCGATCGCCTCACCACCGGCCAGGTCACCCACGACTACCCAATCGCCGTGGAAGAGGCCACCGACATGGGCCTGCCGGTGACGGTGGGCCTGCCGCTAGAGATCTACAGCCTAATGGATCTCTACCCGCAGCCGATGATGGGGCGACCGACGGTGCAGTACATTCCCATGCCCTATCAGAATCCGCCAGCGCTGCCGGTGGGTAAGGGGCGGGCAGATTGA
>PYGV01000289.1 GCA_003022385.1 filamentous cyanobacterium CCP3
TTCCTCACCCACCTCACCCACCGCACCTTCCCCATTCCCCAGTGCCGCCAAAATCCGCCCAATCCGCCGAATATGGCCCGAGAAGGTGGACAAACTCTGCTCGATCGACTGCTCGTCGCCAATATCGGCCAAGACCTGCCCAAACCAAGGCAGCTCTACCGGCTCGCGGGCGGGAATGTAAAGGCCGACGCGGGCCATCAGCGCCGCCAGACCCAGGGTTTTAAGGGTAACGGTTTTGCCGCCGGTATTGGGTCCGGTAATAGCTACCACGCGCAGGTCAGGGCGAATTAGCAGGTTGATTGGCACCACCTCAGGGCCCTGCTCGTGGCGCTGCTGCCACACCAGCAGGGGGTGACGCAGCTGGCGCAGGGTGGTCTGCTCGTGGGGCTCGGTAAAGCGGGGCGGGTTAGCCCCCAGCCAGAGCGAGTAGCGGGCGCGGGCGTGGGCCAAGTCTAGCTCGGTGACGATCGCCAGCAGGTGAGCCAGGTCGTCGTAAACCGCCGCCACCGCGTCGCTGAGCTGGCGCAGAATAATCTCTTCCTCGGTTTTTTCCTGGCGATGCAGCTGGCGCAGGCGGTTGCCCAGCTCGACCACCGCCTGGGGCTCAATGTAGAGGGTGGCCCCGCTGGCCGAGGCGTCGTGGACAATGCCGGGTACGGCATCTTTTTGGGGCGCTTTGACAGGCAGCACAAAGCGATCGCCCCGCTGGGTAATCAAGGGTTCCTGCATCGCCCCAGCCTGGCGCTGCAAAATGCGCTGCAGCCGCTGCTGAATATCTTGACGGGTTGACTTGATGCGATCGCGAATGCCCCCGAGCTTGGGGCTGGCCCGGTCGGTCACATCGCCGCGATCGTCGATGCAGTGGTAAATCTGCTGCTCCAGGTCGGGGTGGGTGCTGAGGTCGGCCACTAGGGCTTGCAGCACCGGCAGATCTTCCGGCGGCTGGCTATCGATGGTGCGGCGCAGCTGGCGAGCGCCGTTGAGGGTGGTGGCGATCGCCAGAAGCTCCTCACCGCTCAGCAATCCCTGGCGGTACGCCCGCTCCACCGCCGCGCCCACATCGCGGATGCCGCCAAAGTTGAGGCCGCTATTGTGTTCCTCTAACCAATAGGCCTCTTGGGTTTGAGCCAGCAACGCCTGACTGGCCGCCAGGTTAGAGGGGGCCACCAGCGCCTGAGCCGCCAGCGTCCCCCTCTTGGTGGCCGCAAACGTGGACAGATGCTGGCACAGCCGAGGCCATTCCAGCAGGTTCAGGGTTTCTTGGTGAATCAACGACAGCTCAGACAGAAGAATACGCTCATTTAGGCAAATACGTTCTTTTAGTATAAATAACTCAGCCTAGAGAACTCCCCATCGCCATTCCAAAGAACTGGTTCAACGAACGCAGCCCACTTCCGAGATTCAACTGATTTGCCCTGGGACGTAGGCCAGTAAGCTCTGAGTCCTAATCTCGGTAAAGATACTCAACCCCTTCCCTAGGTCAGTTGTTAAGCCCTCCTCAATAATGGCTCACCTGCGGCAGACCACGGGCATTCTAGGTATTAGAGTAATGTGCACTACAGCAACAGAGGTATCCGCCGCCGCCGAATGCCGCCGCTTCGCCATTCTAGCCCCCTCTTCAAACCTTTACCCCACTGCTCTCAATCGCTCATACCCTCACCATTACTCACCTATCCCGGTTCCCGCATCCGTGCTTGAAAACGACCTGATCAGCGCCGCTGCCCAAACGGCAACCATTGATCCCTCGCCCCTTAGCGTGGACGCAGCGGACTCTTTGCACCAGGTCATCGAAGCAATGGGTCAGGCTGCCAAAACCTACGCTCTGGTTTACTGCCGTGGCGCTTTGTTGGGGGTTTTCAGCTACGATAATGCCGCCCGGGCTGCTACCCACCAGGTCAACTTTAGCCAAACCCCAGTCACTCACTGGATGACTCCGCTCGATCGGCTGCGCCCCCTCAGTACCGCCCTGGCCTGGCCCCGGAGCTTCAATCGCCTTCACCCCGAGCAACTCTACCTGCCCGTGGTCGATCAGGCCCACCACTGGCTGGGGCTGCTGACTCCAGACGGCTTCTGTACCCTGCCCGACAGCGCTGAGATGGTATCTACCAGCGGGGCTGAACTCACCGCCTGCCATTACTCCGTCGCCCTATTTCAGCAGCAGCAAGAGCGGCTGGCGCTGGCGCTCCAGGGTGCCCAAATGGGGGCCTGGGACTGGGACCTGGCCCAGGGAACCATCGTGATCTCGGATGAACAAGAGCGGCTGCTGGGGCTGGCCCCAGGCGAGTTTGACGGTAGTTATGTCACCCTGTTTACCTACCTGCACGACGACGATCAGGCTGTCGTACACGAAGCACTGCAGCAGTCAATACAGCTCAAACAGCGCTATAGCGTCGAGTTTCGAGTGCTGCACCGCGATGGCCAGACCCGCTGGCTGTCGGCTCGGGGGCAGGTGTTTGATGACGGTGAACACGCCCCTCGACTGGCTGGCGTTACCCTCGACATATCCGACCAGAAGCGGGCCGAAGCCGAAATTAAACTCCAGTCGCAGCGGGAGCGGCTGATCGCCGAAATTGCCCAGCGCATTCGGCATCTGCTCGATTTAGACAGCATTTTGGCCCAAACCGTCGCCTCGGTGCAGACCTTTATCGAGGCCGATCGCGTCATTGTGATCCAGTGCGGAGCCGATATGAGCGGCAAGGTCATTCAAGAGTCACAGACTGGCGCCTACCCACCCATGCTGGGCTGGGCGCTGCGCGATCCCTGGTCGGTGGGCAAAACATTTTTGGCCCACTACCAGGCCGGGCGCGGACTGGCCGTTGAAAATGTCTACACCCAGAATTTGTCGTCCAGCCAGCTGGCGTTTCTAGAATATTTTCAAATTAAGGCCGAAATCGTGGTGCCGCTACTAGAAGATCAAACCCTGTGGGGGCTGCTAGTTGCCCACCAGTGCCGATCGCCACGGACCTGGCGCACCTCCGATGTGCGACTGCTGCAAAACCTGGCTACCCAGGTAGGCATCGCCATTCAGCAGGCCAAAATGCACCGCGAGCTAACATTGGCCAACCAGCGGCTCAAGCGTATGGCCTACTTGGATGGCCTCACCCAGGTCGCCAATCGCCGTCGCTTTGAGCAATATCTCGACCGAGAATGGCGACGCATGGGCCGCGAAAATGGTCCACTTTCGCTGATTATGGCCGATATTGACAGCTTCAAAGGCTTCAACGATCGCTACGGTCACCAGGCTGGCGACAACTGCCTGCGGCTGGTGGCCCGCCTGCTCACTCGCGCCGCCAAGCGCCCCGGCGACCTGGTCGCTCGCTACGGCGGCGAAGAATTTGCCCTGGTGCTGCCCAATACCGACCTGGCCGGAGCCGAAACCGTAGCCGAAGACATTCGTCTGCTGGTGCGCGGTCATCCGATTGCCCACGAGGGATCGGCGGTGGACAAAATTGTCACCATCAGCCTTGGGGTGGCCAGCGCCCTACCTGCCATCCACGGTAGCTCCGCCGACCTGGTCAAGCGGGCCGATGACGCTCTCTACAGCGCTAAAAACCATGGCCGCGACCAGGTCCGGGTGGATGGAGAGCCGCTGCCGACCTAGGGCGGCTGTGACGATGGCTCATATGCGGGGCCGACTGATATCTGTATCCGCCAGTCGTAGTCCAACAAAACTGGACCTGGCAGAATGATTAAAAATTACTGAATGGAGAAAGGTGCTGTTCTCAGGCTATTTTCAGCCCTTCAAGGTCTAATGATGGGGCTGGTCGGCCATCGCAGAGCAAGGGCAGGTATCTCAGTCCAGGCTAGGTCCATTGCTGGCTCGCAGCCGCTACGCTAGAGATGCCGCTGCTGTCGTGGCTAAACTGCGGTAGCTGCTGCACCAGGCAACGGCCTTTGACCGTCGACACACCTCGCTTTTAGGAGCGTTTACTTGAGCCGACCAACCTGGTAATTGCTTTGCCAATGCTGTTTTACTGACAAAAATTTCATGGTTCAGTCTCTCCCATCCCCTGCCGCTACCGTGACCCCCTTTGACCAGCGGCTCGACCAGCCCCTGACAAAGTTGCCGATCAGCGTGCTGCAAATCAATTTGGGTCGCAAGTGCAACCTGGCCTGCACCCACTGCCACGTAGAGGCTGGCCCCCACCGCGCCGAAGAGCTTTCGACCGCTGTGACCGATCAGCTGATTGAGCTGATGCGCCGGTTTCCGCAGATTACCACCGTCGATTTGACCGGCGGTGCCCCGGAGATGAACTACGGCTTTCGCCCCCTGGTCGAGGCGGCGCGAGGGCTGGGGAAGACAGTCATGGTGCGATCGAACCTGACCATCTTTTTTGTGCCGGGCTTTGAGGATCTGCCCGACTACTTTGCCCGCCATCAGGTGCAGGTGGTGGCCTCGCTGCCCTGCTACCTCGAAGACAATGTCAACAAGCAGCGCGGGGCTGGGGTCTATACCGAGTCGATTCGGGCTTTGCAGCGGCTCAACCAGCTGGGCTATGGCCACAACCCAGCCCTAGGCCTGGATCTGGTGTACAACCCGCCCGTGCCCCGCAGCGCTGAGTTTTCACTCACCCCCAGCCAGGCTGGGCTACAGAGCGATTACGAAGAGTATTTGCGATCGCACTTTGGCATCGTCTTTAACCACCTCTACACCATTACCAACCTGCCCATTGGCCGGGTGAAGCAGTACCTGCACGGCAAAGACCTTTACTGGCCCTACCTGCGTTTTTTGGCCAATCACCACAACCCCGCCACCGTCCCCAACCTGATGTGTCGCAACCAGCTCTCGGTCGACTACGAAGGCATTCTCTACGACTGCGATTTCAACCAGATGGAAGCTGTCCCCGCCCTATCGTCTAGCGGTCAGCCCCTAACGGTGGCCGATCTGCTGGCGGCTAACTCCCTCGACTTAATTACGAAGATACAGACGCGCCCCTTCTGCTACGGCTGCACGGCTGGGGCGGGGTCAAGCTGCGGCGGGGCTTTAACTTAGCCTGTTCTTGGAGTCGGGCGTGGCAGCGTTGATGAGCCGATAGTGAGGCCAAAATTGACGACACGCCCGAGCAATCTCATAGTGTCGGAAAATCGGCGGCCAGGCTGGCCCCCTCTAGGCCCAGGGCGGAGGCGTATTTTTGAATAAAGGCGCGAATGTAAAACGGCTCTGGCAGTTGTTTCAAATTGCCAGATTCAATCGCTTTGAGAGTGTAGGGCTGAATAAAGGTCTGCTGATAGACGTCGTCTAGCGACAGGGCTTTTTCCTGGCGAATCTGCTGTAGATAGGCGCCAACTTTTTGCAGGCTGGCTTGCTGCACAGCAGCGAAATCGGCCTTGGCCTGCAGCTTTGTGGCCAGGGTTTCATGAATGTAGTGACGCTGGTCCGAAAAGCGGGCCGAGGCGGCTGCCGTTTGAGGCCGGGCCGAAATAACGTCGGGTCGAGGTTGAGCGGTAACGCGCTGGGGAGTAGCTGGGGCCGATCGAGGCGTGGACTCCTCTAGGGTAAACCCCTCAGTCTCGCTGTCTTGCAGGCGCTGGTCGAGGCGATATCGATTGAGCAGGCCCAGGGCCACCAGAGTCGTCACTGGCAGAGTTGCGACCGCCACCTGCTGAGCCGCTATGGATATAGCCGCCGTTGCGCCTGCCCCTAAAATTAGAGCGTACTCTGAGGAGGGTGGCAGCTTAGAGCCAGAAAATTGAGGAGTCTTCATATCATTTTCAGGGAATTTCCATGGCTTACCCTTTCGGTAAAGGCAACCCTTTGTCCGGAAGGAGCAACTAAAGTTATCCCGTCGGAATGACGGCAATTCGTCATCCCGATCGTGCTTCAGTCCCCTAAACTGCCTCGCTAGCGGGGCCACAGCCGAGAGGCCGCTCCCGGTCGCCCCAGGTAGTAGGGGCGCAGGTATTGCCAGACGGACACAAACCAGCGCCGCGCTGCCTGGCTGGAGGGGCCTCGGTAGCGGCAGAGTACGCCCGATTGCAGGCGCGTGACGCCCCCGTCGCCCGCTTGGTCTGGGGGCCAGAGCTGGCGGAGGGCTTCGATTTGGGGTGTTTCGAGGCTATGGCCGAGCAGGGCAAAGCTGCCCACCACCGGGTACCCGGCTAGGCCGTTGGGGCTGTGCAAAGCAGGACTACCGCCGACCAGCTGCTGGCGATCGCACCACAGGGGTCGGTCATCTCGCCAGACCTCGAGGTGCGATCGCCACTGGCCCCGCTCAAAGGTTTCGCCCCGGGCGCTGCGGCCAAAGCGGGTGATCTCCCAGCCGACCCAGATCGCCCCTGGGGCCAGGTTTACCCGCAGTTGCTGCCGGTAGTGGGCCTGGTTAAACACAATGGTTTCCTGGGGCATCCATTCCAGGCTGCTGCTGGGGGCCAGGGTAATTTCAACCGCCTGGCCAGACGGCGACTCGGGGCTGCTGCCGTAGACTTTGCTGGCAGCAGCCGTGGTGATCAGCACCTGGGCACGCGGCGCGGCGGCTAGCTGCACCTCTAGACGGTCACCCCCGACCAGCCCCCCAGCGGTGTGCACCAGCACGCTGTGGCACAGCCCCTCGCCCTCAGGATACAGGGGGCGCTGCACTCGCAGGGGCGCGCGGGTGTAGGTCTGGGTGGGTATACACCGACTCGCCTCGACGGCGTAGCTGAGGCGGGCAG
>PYGV01000290.1 GCA_003022385.1 filamentous cyanobacterium CCP3
GCCCCAGGCTCGGCCCCCAGCAACCAGCGCTACCAGGGCTGTCGTCCCTGAGACGGGCATTCCTACCCAGGCCCAGCTGCAGATGGGCCTGCTGATGGTGGTGCTCTCGACATTGGCCCTATCGCTACACAACGTCATCGTCGGCATTATTGGCTATGGTGGCCAGCTTTTTGGGCGTATTCCCATCGATGAGGTGCTGCCGCTGACGATTCCTAACTCGCTGCTGCTGCTGTGGTTGCGGATGGTGGTGGTCGTGCCCCTGCTGGCCCTGGTCGCGCCGCGCCTCTACCCTCGCGTGGGAACTGATCTACAGCAGCTTTTTCAAAGCAGCGATCGCCGACCACTGATGCAGGTGATCGCTAGCGGTGGCTTTTTGTTTTTGTCACAGGTGTTGATTTATAAAGCCATTGCCGATGTTGGCCCTGGGGTAGCCGTAACCCTGCTGTTTATGTACCCGCTGATTACAGTGCCTCTGGCCTGGTTTTTGTTCGGCGATCGCCCTACTCCCCTGCGGCTGGTGGTGATGTTTGCCATCAGCATGGGCATTGTGTTTACGGCCCTCCCCCGGATCTACAGCGACATTACCGGCAGCGGTGTCTCGCTGTGGGGAGTTGGGGCCGCGCTGCTGGCCAGCGTTGCTTTTGCGCTCTTTTTAATCGCTATGCAGCTGAGCTTTAAGCGGCTGCATCCGGTCTCGGTGAGCCTGCTGCAGTTTTCGACTATTTTTATTCTCACCAGCCTAATTTTGATTGCGGGCTCATTCTTTGGGCTTGACCCCGGTGAACCCAGCCAGCCAGTCAGGCTTTACACTGGGGCCGGGCTGCTCGGGCTGCTGACTCTGTTGGGATACCTGTTCAATAATTACGGCGTCAAGCTGCTGGGGGCCTCTCAGGCTTCGATTGTGGCGGCCAGCGGGCCAGTGGTTACGGCGCTCTTGGCCTATCTCATCACCCCAGGTGAAAAATCGACTCTGCTGTTTATTCAGTGGATGGGGGTAATTTTGGTCACCCTGGGGGTGATTTCGCTCAGTCTGGAGCGCCTGGCCAATAAACGCCGTCAGGCTCGACGCAGCGCGGTGCCTGCTAACACCGGTCAGTGGCACTAGCCCAGTAAAAACGGAGAGAGAGGGATTCGAACCCTCGTTAGAGTCACCCCTAAACAGCATTTCCAGTGCTGCGCCTTCAACCGCTCGGCCATCTCTCCAGGGGGCGGTTCATCACCGCTGAGAGGCTATCGTAGCAAACAATGGGGCGCGATGACAGAGGCAGAGTTGAATTCTCGGATTCGGCAGGGTTGATTTGCTCAGGGGCAATTTTTCGTGCGAGCATGGGAAAAGCCGGTTGAGGAGCGATCGCCCCACCCCTTAACCCCTATCGTTTCCACACCGCCCCTGCTAACTCCCATGGCCCGCACCCACACTGTCACCGTCCACCACCGCCAGACTGGTCGCATTTATACCGTAGAGGTGCCCGAAGACCGCTACATTCTCCAATCGGCAGAGAGTCAGGGGGTAGAGCTACCCTTCGCCTGCCGCAACGGGGCCTGCACCACCTGCGCTGTGCGCCTGCTCGAGGGCGAGGTCGACCAACCCGAGGCCATGGGGCTGTCGCCCGACCTCCGCCGCCAGGGCTATGCCTTGCTGTGCGTTAGCTATCCTCGCAGCGCTATTCAGGCCGAAACCCAGGACGAAGACGAAGTGTACGAATTGCAGTTTGGCCGCTATTTTGGCAAGGGCAAAGTGCGCATGGGCCTACCCCTAGAGGACGATTAGTTCTCTGCCCGATCGCACCCTAAAGCTTGCTAAATCTTCTTAATCTTTCTCTTATGGCCCTGCTCTCTGAGTCTAATTTACAGCGGTGGCTCGACAGCGCCACCGAAGCTGCTCTAGCCGCCGGAGCAGTGCTACAGCACTACTGGGGCAACCTGAGTCGCATTGATGAAAAAGGGCGATCGGGCGACCTGGTCACTGAGGCCGATCGCGGGGCCGAGGCGGCTGTTATGGCCGTACTGGAGCGCCATCTGCCTGCCGATCACGGTGTTTTGGCCGAAGAATCTGGGGTGATCAGAGGTCGTGAAGCCAGTCTGCTGTGGGCGATCGACCCCCTCGATGGCACCACCAATTACACCCACCAGTACCCCTTTTGCGCGGTTTCTATTGGTCTGCTGGCCGAGGGAGAGCCCGTGCTGGGCGTGGTCTATGACCCTATCCACAATGATTTATTTCGGGCGGCAACGGGCCTCGGGGCCAGCCTTAACCGTCGCCCCATCCATGTCTCGAAAACCGATCGCCTGGCCCAGAGCCTGCTGGTGACGGGGTTTGCCTACGATCGCCGGGAGACCCCCGACAACAACTATGCCGAATTTTGCCACTTCACCCACTTGAGCCAGGGCGTACGCCGAGGCGGGGCTGCGGCCATTGACCTTGCCTACGTGGCCTGTGGGCGGCTCGATGGCTATTGGGAGCGCGGGCTGGCCCCGTGGGATATTGCGGCAGGGATTGTGCTCGTCCGGGAAGCTGGCGGCCGAGTAACAGCCTACGATGGTAGCCCGATGGATGTCATGGCTGGGCGGCTGCTGGCTTCCAACGGTCACCTGCACCAGGTTATGAGCCACACCCTGGGGCAAATTAAACCCCTGGTGCTGCCGCCGCTGGTCTAGGTTAGGCCGTCTTGATCCGCAGTTTGGCCAGACCTCTGCCAATAAAAACCGCCGGGGCTGGTTAAACTTAGGGTGGCTGAGTAGAGTGAAGAGAATTTCACCCGTGAGCACACAGTTCCTAAGCCGTCCCTCCAGTAGATGACCATGAAACCAGACCAAGGGCTGTTTCAATCTGACTTTGACGACCACCATGCGGTGCTGGGGGTGCCTATTAGCGCCGATGCTAAAGCCGTGCGCAAACGCTACTTAGCCATTGCTCGCAAGCTCCACCCCGACAGTTTGTCAGGGGCTTCTGCTGCTGAGGCCCAGCGGGCCAGTGAGATTCTCTCTAAGCTGGTCAACCCCGCTTACGAAACGCTGAGTCAGGAAAAATTAAGCACCGAGCACGGGCTCATTCTCAAGCTTAAAGGCCAAACCCTTCGCCGTACAGGAACGGCGCCAGCGGTGACCTCAACGGCAGCCCAAGACTTGCTTAAGGCACCGCACATAGATGCCGCCTATCGACAGGCGGTCAACGCTCTGGCTGCGGAGCAGTTTGACCAGCTAGAGGCCATCTCTGAGGTGATCGGTGTCCTCAGCGAGCTGAATCTGGTGTATCTCTACCGCAGCACCACCAGCGATCGCACCTCTACCAGTGCTCCCGCTACCTCAGCTCGCACCGACCCCCGCTCTCAGTCGACCTCGACGCAACCGGCCTCCCCCCCTTCGCCTCGCCAAAACCAGGCCGCCATCTTAGGTAGCTACGTCAATCGGGCCCAGGAGTACGAGATCAACAAAGACTACAGTCGTGCCATTCTAGAACTGCGAGAGGCCCTCAAGACCTATCCCAATGACGTCACCTGCCACAGCTATCTGTCGCTGTTGTACCTAAAAGCGGGGCAGGGCACCATGGCCCGTATCCATGCCAAACGGGCCCTTGAGATTGACCCCAACGATGAACGGGCAAAGGCGGTTCAGGCCCGAGTCGATCGAACCTCTGGGGCGGCGGTCAGCGGTGCTAAAACCGCTGATGCAAAAGCCAACCCCAAATCGACTGACAAGGGGGCATCTGATAAAGGGGGCGGTTTCTTTGGTCTGTTTGGAGGCAAGAAAAAGTGATCACCTACCAACCCCCAGCCGGGGCGCGCGACCTGTTGCCCTTAGATGTCGCCCAAAAACACTGGATTGAAAACCGCCTGGAGCAGGTTTTTCAGCGCTGGGGCTACCACCGCATCATCACCTCTACCGTGGAGCAGATGGATACGCTGATGGCGGGCGGAGCCATCGATCAAGCTGCTGTGATCGAACTACAGCCCTTAGCCGGCAAGCGCTTAGGACTACGGCCCGAGCTCACCGCATCGATCGCTCGTACGGCCGTTACCCGCTTGGCCAGGGTGACCTATCCCCAGCGGTTGTACTACAATGCCAACGTCTTTCGCCAGGCTACCCAAGCCAGCCACGGCGGTCAGCAAGAATTTTACCAAGCAGGGGTAGAGCTGCTGGGAGCCGGGGCTACAGTGGCCGATGCCGAGATCGTGCTGCTGCTGCTGGACTGTCTCCACAACCTGCATCTCGACTCCTGGTGCTTAATTTTGGGCGACGCGCAGCTGACCCAGGCGCTGCTGACTCCCTTTGCCCCCGAGCAGCGCCAGGCCGTGCGCCAGGCCCTCGCTGCCCTCGACCGGGTGGCACTGGAGGCGCTAGACCTGCCCCCAGAGCTACACCAGCATGCGCTCAATCTACTAGATCTGCGGGGCCATCCCGAAGACGTTCTCCAGGCGCTTGGGCACCTTGCTTTGGATCGTGATACTCAAACCGCTGTAGGGCGACTCAAGTCGCTGGTGGCCCTGGTGCGGGAAGTCATGCAAACCGGAGAAGATGACCAGCGACTAGCCCTAGGCGGTCAACGCCCCGCGCCTGCCCTAACCCTCGATCTGAGCCTGATTCAACCCTTTGACTACTACACAGGCCTGGTGTTCGAAGTGGTCACTGGTCCTGAGCAAGGGTGCCAGGTGTTGGGCCAGGGAGGCCGCTACGACAATTTGTTAGGGGTGTTTCATGGCCAGGGCCAGGGGTTTCCGGGCATTGGTTTTGTGCTCAACATTGAGGCTCTGCATCAGACCCTGCTACCCACGGGTCATCTGCCCCAAGATACGCCCCCCAGCGACTGGCTGGTGGTACCCACGGTGCCTCAGGCGGCGGCGGCGGCCTTTACCTATGCCCAAACTCTGCGGGCCTCGGCCAGCCTGGTGCGAGCTGAGGTGCACCTGGCCACCGATGAAGCGCCCGCCGCCACTCGCGACTTGGCCCGCCAGCGCCGGATTAGCCGCATCGCCTGGATCGGCCCCAGCGGGTTGCCAGATATTGAAGCCCTGAACTAACGTAGGGGATGGTTGCCACCCGCACCCTTGTTCTGCCTAATTAACGATGGGAAAGGGCTACAGGCTGTGGTGGTCAAATTATCCGCCTGGGGAGGCGTCCAATCCTCGGGGCGTTGCTTTGTGTCCGTTATTTTGTGCCCGTAAGGAGAAACTGTGGCCCACACCATTGTGACTAACGTCTGTGAAGGGGTAGCTGACTGTGTCGATGCTTGCCCAGTTGCCTGTATTCATGAGGGGCCAGGCAAAAATGCCAAGGGCACTGACTGGTACTGGATTGACTTCTCTACCTGCATTGACTGCGGCATTTGCCTTCAGGTCTGTCCCGTAGAGGGGGCAATTTTGCCCGAAGAGCAGCCTGATTTGCAGAACACGCCTGCCTGATAAGGATTCTCCTCTAAAAGCATGCTGGTCAAGGGTCAACCTCAGCCTGGTCGCTCGGTCGCGGTGACCCCCTAGACGGGTATTGGGTCAGAACACGCTACCCTGGTCTAGCCTATAGGTCTGATCGACCCATGTCCTAGGCTCAGCTCTGAGTTTTTTGTTATGGCCAAAGTTAGCCTGCGCAGTCGCCTGTTTCTCTCTCACCTGGTGGTGATGGGAATTGGCATTTTGACTCTGGCCATTATTGGCCGCCTCTATACGCCCCGGCTATTTGTTATTTCGCTGGAGCGCTACGAAAACGGGGTGCTGAGCGTACAGCGGCGGACCCAGTTGGTCAAAGGGTTTGAGGCGGCCTGGAGCCGAGGCATGCTGTGGGCTATTTTAGTCGGCGGCGGCACGGCGGGAGGCCTGAGCTACTGGGTATCACGGCGAATTATTCGCCCGCTGGACCAAATGACCGAGGTAACGCGATCGTTCGCATCGGGCCGTCTAGACTCCCGCGTACCGCCGTCAGAAATTTTAGAAATTCAGCGTTTGGCCAGCAGCTTCAACCGCATGGCTGCCGACCTGGAGGGGGTTGAGGAACACCGCCGCGAGCTGATTGGCGACCTGACCCACGAGCTGCGCACGCCCCTAACTATCATTCACGGCTACCTGGAAGGACTGGCCGACGGCACCGTCACCCCTGAACCCGAACTTTATCAGCGCTTGGCAGGGGAAACAACGCGCCTACAGCGCCTGGTCAATGACCTCCAGGAGCTATCTAAACTAGAGGCGGGTTATCTGCCCATTCAGGCCCAAACTGTGGCTCTCTGCCCGCTGCTGAAGGCGGTGGTGCATCCCTTTAGCGATCAGTTCGTTAGCTCCGATCGGGTGGTAATTACGCTCCAGTGCCCACCCGACCTGCCGCCGGTCTATGCCGACCCTAGCCGGATTGAGCAAATCGTGATCAATCTGTTAGGCAATGCACTGCGCTACACCGAAAAGGGGTCGGTAACCTTAAATGCCTGGGCTCAGCCAGGGCGGGTTTACGTGAGCGTGGCCGACACCGGCATTGGCATTGCTGAGGAAGATGTGCCTTACGTGTTTGAGCGGTTCTGGCGGGCCGATCGCTCCCGCAACCGCAGCTCTGGCGGCACTGGCCTGGGGCTAACGATCTGTCGCCGGTTGGTGGAAGTGCAGGGGGGCAAGATTGAGGTGAAGAGCGCGCTGGGTCAGGGG
>PYGV01000291.1 GCA_003022385.1 filamentous cyanobacterium CCP3
GGCCCCCGGCCGCTGAGACCCACCCCCTGCCATCCATCTAACCCTGCTGCCTAGGCTTTACTTACCCGGTCTAATCCCGTACCTGCATCCGCTTCATCCTGCTGACTGGCCATTAGTCCAGGAGTTAGACCAGCTCTATCAAAGGGGCTCAGCAAGTCTAGGTCTAAGGGATGAGATTGAGATTTGCTTCTGAAATGAATGCAATTGTTTCCTGATTAACTTGAAATTGAATTGAGTTAATGGATGATGGTAGTCATCTATACCCATAGCGGCTACCCAAACCATGATTCACGATGTTCAGGGCCTTGGCGTGACGACCAGCTCTTCCCAGGCCGTAGAGGCCATTAACCAGTTCATCGACCAGGCGCTCACGTACGGATGCGAGGCCGAAGCTGCGGTTCTCAAAGCAATCGCCGCCGATGAAGATTGCGCGATCGCAAATGCCTACGCCGCTGCCCACTACCTCGGCCAAGAAAACTGGGCTGGCCAGGTACAGGCCAAGCCCCACCTCAAAAAGGCACTGGCCGGGGTAGCGCAGGTTTCTCGCCGGGAGCAGCTCTACATTCGTGGCATCCACGCCTGGGGGCAGGGCCAGATTGAGCAGGCGATTGGCTACCATGTCGCCCTGGTGCAAATCTTTCCCCAGGATTTGCTGGCGGTGCAGCAGGCCCAGTACCACTATTTCTACCAGGGCGACAGTCACGGGCTCTTGCAAGTAGCGCTGACGGCCCAGCCTGTGCTCTGCCAAATTCCTTTGTACTACAGTCTGCTGGCCTTTGGCCTGGAGCAGTGCCACCAGTTCACCCAGGCCGAAGAATTGGGACGGCAGGCGACAGAACTGCGCCGCCACAACCCCTGGGCACACCACGCCGTGGCCCACGTGCTCGACGCCCAGGGCCGCCATTCAGAAGCCGTGGATTGGATGACAGCCCATGCCGATACCTGGGGTGCTTGCAACTCGATGCTCTACACCCACAACTGGTGGCACGTGGCTCTGGCCCATCTGGCCCTGGGCGACACGGCGACGGTGCTCAGGCTCTACGACAGCCACGTATGGGGTCGGGCGCAAAAGCACACGCCGAAGGATCAGGTGGAGGCGATCGCGCTGCTGTTGCGGCTTGATCTGGCCGGGGTAGAGGTCGGGTCACGGTGGCGATCGCTGGCTCGCCCCCTCCATCTGCGGCTGGCAGAGCAGGCCCTGCCCTTCCAGGATTTGCACTATGTCTATGCCCTGGCCCGCGCCGGATACCCCGACGCCGCCCGCACGATGATTGAAAACATGGTGCGCCACGGCCACGGCCTGGATGAACCGGCCAAAACCCGCTGGCTCAAGCTGGCAGTCCCGGCAGCCCAGGGGCTAGTGGCCCACGCCCAGGGAAATTGGGAGGGTGCGATCGCCCACCTGCGCCCGGTACTGCCCCATCTCTATCGCCTCGGCGGCAGCCACACCCAGCAGGCGCTGTTTCGGCAGTTGTATCACCACGCGGCGGAGCAGCCGAGACGGCTGGCGATGGCGTGAGGGAAATGGGGGTGGGTAAGAGTTTTGGGTGTTTAGTTTTGAGCGCTTTTAGGACAGCAGAAATTAAAAACTCAACATTCAACATTCAAAACTCCTCCTCACCCTTCCTCAAACCACTCGGCTCCACCGGGCAGCGTGGCCAGAACGTCGTTAATCTGGGTGGGTAGGGCTTTGCGAGGGGTGCTTTAGGTCAGATGCAAGAGCTGTTCTGCTGAGGTGAGCAGGGCAATGCGATCGATGCGAATAGCCAGTGGATTGGGTTTGAGCCTGCCTTCTAATGCCTCCAGGCTAGCGGGTAGAATCGCCTCTTCGAGAGCGTCTTCTAAATAGGTGTCCCAGTCGCTGGCCTTGATGTAGTGGCTGGTCTGGTTGTCTTTGAGGTTCAGCTTACTAATTTGCAAAATTGAGTCAGAAATTGAAACCAGCCAGGAGTGGGTTAAGCGTTGCTCGACCTGATTTTTGATTAAGTGAACCAGCAGCCGCACTAAAAAAGACTCGATATTGCGCAGAATGGCTTGCTTACCCATGCCTTCTAGCTCATCCACCAGCACCAGGGCGTCATCATAGCGACCTTCTAAAAGGCTATGTCTTAGCTCCACCAGTTCTTGGGTCATAGGACAGTCAATGCGTAGAAATCGCCAATGCAAATGGCCTACTTACACTCTAACCAAAAACCGCTTGCTCCCTACCCCCCTACCTCCTTACTCTCCTGATACATTGCCAAAACCGGCCTATAGGCAGCTTGGTCTACCGATACAAAATGCAAAATTCCGGCCTGGACCAGGTGTTGTTGCAGCGTGGCGTCGGGCTGGAGGAGGGCTTGCTGTAAGGCTTTAGTCACGTCCTGGCCCAGCCGCTGGGAGATGGCGATCGGCGGCATGGGGGAGGGGCCGAGGCTGGCGACAATGCGGAGTTTTTGGCCAAGCGTCGGATCGTCCCGCAATGCCTGATCGAGGACTGTGCTATCGATCGCAGCGCAGTCTGCTCCACCTGTGAGGATGGTGTGGAGCGATCGCAGATGCCCCCCGGACTCTACTATTGATCCAAAAAATCCCCAGTCTAGCCCTCGCTGGGCCAGCTCATAGCCCACCCGGCTGTAGCCGCTGTGGGAGCCGCGATCGTTGTAGCAAAACACGGTCTGGGCCAGGTCGTCCCAGGTGTGCAGAGCACTATCCGCCCGCACCACTACATCTGAAAAGTACACCGGCTGCCCCCCATAGCGAGCCGCGCTCATCACCGGAGCCACCAGGGGCCGCAGCTGGTGGGGCACCCGCTGCCCGTAGCGCATCAGGGGCAAGCCGCAAATGAAGAACAGATCCCAGCGATCGCCCGCCAGATCTGGATCATCCAGCGGGTCAACCTCCCCCTGCACCACATCCACCGTATAGCCCAGGCGGCTTAGGTAGTCGCCTACAGCCTGGTAAAGCCACAGCAGGTTGGGGGAGAGGTAGGAGACGGCAAGCATGGGGTGGGGAAGTAAAGGATGAGGGAAAATCAGCTCTACACCTGCGATCGCAGCCACGGCCCCCAGTAAAACATGAGTTGGTGTAGACCAATTGCCCAGGCGATCGCCAGCAGCCAGCCCCCCACGATATCGCTAGGGAAATGTACCCCCAGGTACACCCGGCTAAAGCCAATAACCAGGGCAAACAGGCCCCCCCAACCCGAGCAACCAGGGTCGTCGAGGGCTGTCCCAATTGCGCGTGAGACATGGGTGAATGGGAGAAGTTTTAAGGGTCAGTTTTGAGCGTTTTGTTTTAAGTGAGGGTTGAAGGCGTGAACTCAAAATTCAGAACTTCTTCTCCTCACCCTACCCCATCAACCAATCCGGCAGCCATGCGTGTAGCGTAGCCATCAAGTCGCCATTGAGAAAGTCGGGCATCTCTAAGATGTGCAGCTGAATTAGTGCCACGATCGCCACTGTATAGACCGTCGAGGTGATCAACCCGTTGCGGAGAGATTGGCTTTTTGACCCCTGCCCGTCTTTTTGCAGGGCGGTGACAGCCCCGTGCTGCATCAGCACGAACCCCACCACGTTAGTGAGCCAGTAGCCCACTCCGGTCATGGGTACAAGGGCATCGGGCCAGGGGCGGCTGGCCAGATAGCCAAAGCCCAGGGCCAGGGGCAGGTTGATCACCAGGTCATTCCACCAGCAGAGGGGCGAAAGTAGGTAGCCCACCACAACCAGGGTGCCGCCCCACAGTCGGCGCAGCAGGGATCCGGTAGGTTGGGGATCATTTTCCGCCGAAGGGTCGGTGTCTGCTGGGGTGTCTAGCTTGATATTTGGTTCGGTGAGTTGCAAGGGAGCCATCCTTAACAGTTAAGTAGTTGATTTTTTTGAATAAAGGGGACTGGTGGACGGAGCAGCCTAGGCCCGTAGCGTAGCGACCAGTCGATTTGGGTGGCTGAGCAAATCGAGGGCATCGAGAAGGCTGGTGGAGACAATATCGGCAGATACTAATGTTTCCACATAGATGCGGCGCAGCCAGCGATTGGGCCGGCATAGCACCACCCGCCCGCCCAAAAATGCGCCCAAGAACATGACGCAGCCCCAAAGGTATGGCCAAAGCAGCCCACGAAGGTAGCCATCAGCAGAGTGACATAGCCGCCGCTGAAGAGTCCGCCGTAGATGGCCAAAACAAAGGTGGCCAGATAGCCGACCGCAGGCCAGACAAGGGATAACGCGTGGGTATTGGGCTGAATGCCCCTGTCGCCCAGCGGCAGCGATACCCATCGCACTGGTGAGGAAAAAGACCCCGAGCAGCCAGATCAGTGCCAGGGTCGAGAACCCCAGATCGCCCAGGGCTGAAAATCTGCTAAACGCCGATACCACTTGCATGGCTACTCCGACTTCGACCTGATACACCCAAAATCCTACTGATTCATCGGTGTATTCGTGTGAAGAGTATGTCACAAATCTAATGCGTTCTCAATTGTTTTTCAATTTAGGTTCCTGTGATTCCTGTTTATGCCAGTTGTGGGGTCTGTGTCTGTCCTGTCCTTCATGCTTAAAAGACAATGGAGCATTCTCAGAAATCTTCTGCAATACTCGCCTCTGGGCAATGGTTAGAGGCGATGACCAACGCCAACCCCGACGACCCATGTAGACCTGAGCCTGAGGGGCAGGCTGCACCGACCAGTCCCACCGCAGTCTTCTCCCCTGGCTGGTTGGTGCTGGGCATTCACCGAGTGGCCCACAGCCTGTATCGTCGGCAAATTCCGCTCATACCCCGGCTGCTATCTTACCTGGGTCGGTTGCTGCCCACAATTAGTCCGTAGGTTAGGCAACGGCGGCGGCGGCCCGGTCAAAGTAGCTCGACACCTCAGAGACAATGGAGCTACAGTCGCCGGGGGTGATGTTGGCAGGGTCGCTGATAATGCGAATTGACGCTTCTTTGAGCTTTTCAATGCCAGCGGCTAACCGAGGCCCCCGGTGCGCACCAATTTAATCAGGGCATCGACCTGGTCATCACTAAGGTAAGCGCCACGGGTGTCGGCCTAGGAAACTACCTTGGAAAAGACATCAAAGGCCATAATACAGATCTCCTAAAGACTGATTTTATCAAAGCAGGGGTTGGACTTTGCCCTTGTCTGCAACATTGGCAACATGCTCGATCGCATCACGGGCGGCCTCTACCGCTCTCCACCCCACCGATTTAAGAATGTGTCGGGGCGCGAACGCATCTCTCCCTTCTTTTTTGACCCCAGTTTCGAGGCCCAAGTTGAGCCGATCGCCTCCCTGTTTGGTTCTCAGGACGACAACCGGCACGATCGCTGGAACGGAGCCAGCCTGCAACTCTTTGAGGGCACCTATGGCGATTATGTGCCGGGGAAGGTGTTTCCGGAGTTAAGGCGGGAGGTGATTGAGTGAGGGGTTTAGATATACATTGCAAAGTAGCTCTCGAAAATTTCAGCATTGGTTGTCAAATTCTGCTTCGTTTGGTCGCGATCGTCTTGAACTTCCGCAGTCACCTCTGCATCGCTGGGGGGAATAAAATCGCCGCAGTACTCGTTAGCGGGCACTGCCTGGCGCATCTTTTTGGGGTAGCTCAGGCCCAGGTGGGCCATTAGGGTGATGAACTGGTCGCGAGTGCGGTCGCTAAACCGTGGGTTAAGTCGCTTTTCTTCGCCGATGGTGGAGACGGTGCGGCCTTGGTAGTCGTGGGCGGGGTAGACCCAGGTGTCGTCCGGCAGGGTAAATAGGCGCTGGATGACGGTGTCGTAGAGGGTACCGGCATCGCCCCCTTGCAGGTCAGTGCGACCGCAGCCGCGAATCAGCAGGGCATCGCCGGTCAGCAGATGGGTGTTGTTCACCAGAAAAGCGAGGTGGCCGCTGGTGTGGCCGGGGGTAGCGATCGCCTCAATCTGCACCGTCCCCAAACTCAAAATTTCGCCATCGGCCAGGCTGTGGTCGGCGGCACGGGCGGCGGTGTTTTGGGGTACCAGTACCTGGCAACCGGTCTGCTGGCGCAGCTTGCCCGCCCCGGTGATGTGGTCGGCATGGATGTGGGTCTCAAGGCAGTAGCGCAGGGTGAGGCCCAGGTCGTTGAGGATCTGAAGGTCGCGATCGCCCTTTTCTAGCACCGTATCGACTAGCGCCGCCGATTGGGTTTGGCGATCGCCAATTAAATAGGTATAGGTGCTCGACTCGGGGTCAAATAGCTGCCGAAAGACCAAGGTGGAGGTAGGCAGCACCGGGCGAGGCTCGCCACAGTCTTGCACCAGGGCCAGGTCGCGCTGGGGAATGGCATAAACCCGAGCAGGCACCGGGCGCACCCGCACCGGCAGCGATTGCAGCAGGGTCGAAGCGAGAGCCTGGGCCTGCTGCCGCAACTCCGGCACGGCAATGGTTTCCCACAGCTGGCCCTTGCGGGGGGTGCCCAGGGTGTAGAGCCAGGGCGATCGCTGGCCTTGGGCGTCGAGCACGGCTCCATCGACAGCGGTATCGAGGCCCAAGCCCAAATTGCAGGGGCAAATCAGCCTTTGGTCGCGCAGGCTATCGATCAGCGGGTGAGGGGAGGTGCGGTAGTCCACCTGTGCCCCGGTGCATTGAATCACTCGGCTCACCGTCAGAGCCTCGGTCGTCTGGGTATGGCGGGGG
>PYGV01000292.1 GCA_003022385.1 filamentous cyanobacterium CCP3
AAACGACACCCCCGTAGGGGCAAACGGTTGTTTGCCCTCTCCCCCCTGGATTGTGATTCACCCCGGTGCCTCGGCCCCTTCCCGCCGCTACCCGCCCGAACTGTTTGCCCAGGTGGCGCGATCGCTCGTCGAATCCGGCCTCACCGTTCTCTTCACTGGCACCCCGCCCGAGCGCGACCTGGTCGAAAGCATTCGTATCCAAATGGAAGCCCCCTCCCATTCCTTAGTGGGGAAGCTCGATTTAGGTGACCTGTCGGCCCTGCTAGCGGTAGCCCCGCTGCTGCTGTCCAACAACACTGGACCCGTCCACATCGCCGCCGCCGTCGGTACCCCAGTGGTTGATCTCTACGCCCTCACTAACCTACAGCACACCCCCTGGCAGGTGCCCCACCAGGTGCTGTTCCACGACGTCCCCTGCCGCCTCTGCTACAAAAGCGTTTGCCCAGAGGGGCACCACGCCTGCCTGCGCCAGGTCGAGCCCCAGGCGGTAGTGGCGGCGGTACGAGAACTGCTGTTTATGGAGCAGTTCAAGCTAGCGGCTCCGTGGGCAACCCAATTACCGCTGCAAACCACGCGCTGAAACTCGCCCTGGGCCAAATCTGAATTCAAAAGCCCCAATTGATAGGTATAAGTGGGGGCAAACGGTCGTCTGCCCTGCTGAATTGGGGGTAGCCAAGTAGGATTGGTTCTTAAAAATAGCTGTTCCCTTTCTCCCTGCGGGAGACGCTAGCGCGTTGGCGAAGCCTGTCCACAGGACAAACGACTCCGCTCAGGGAACAGCTATGGCTATTTTTATCGTTGGGGGTGCCGCGTCAGCGGCATGGACGATTGGTATTAGAACTGACGGCGCGAGAAAACTAGAATAGCCACCGCCAGCAGCAGCGCGGTGTAGAGCAGGCCGTAGAGGGCGTGTCCTCCCAGGGTGGCAGCCGAGGGCAGTAGCTCCATGCCGTAGGCGGCGGCATTGCGCAGGTTAAGGCGCTCCAGGTCGGGCAGCACCAGGTAGAGGGTGTTGGTCAGACGCTGCACCGCTGGGTTTTCGCTCAGTTCGCCAAAGGCCACCATATCCTGGCTGAGGTGGCCCATCAGGTAGACGGCAAACGTGAGCAGGGTGGCCAGCAGCGAGCTGGTAAATACCCCAAACACAATCGCCACCGCCACCAGCAGCGCCGCCTCCAAGGCCATAAACAGCAGGGCCAGCCCGATGCTGCCCAGCGAAAAGGGCACACCGCTGGCCCCCAGCAGCACCACAAAAATGATCCCCAGGGCGGCAATCAGCACGGCCAGTACCGCCGTCAGACCCAGGTGCTTGCCGACAATAAACTCGGCCCGGCTGACGGGCTTGGCAATTAGAACCAGTACCGTGCGCTTTTCAATTTCTTTATTGATTAGCCCCGTGCCGACAAATACGGCCACAATCACGCTGAGCAGGTGAATGGCAGCCAGCCCCAGGTCGAGCAAAATTTTGTTTTCGGCCCCGGCGGCGATATCGGGCAGCAGCACCCGCGCTATCACCATGACCAAAGCGAACAGGGCGATCAGATACAGAATGCGATCGCGAATCACCTCTAAAAATACCGTGCGGGCAATCACCCCCACTCGAGATAGCACCATCGGTCTCAACGCTCCTACTGACCTCACAAATGGGACCTCAAAACTGGCTTCAAACCTGGTCTCTTGCGCCTATCCCTCTAGGATGCCCAGCCAGCCGTGGTGTTTCTAGGTCGCAGGTGAGACTGGCCCACTGGGTTGTGCTGTAGCCCGGTGGCGTGTTCTCTGGCACCAGGCCGCCGCGATTGATGGGCATCAGTAGACAGGTTTTTTCTAAGTAATAGCCGCTGGGGCTGGCCGCTGGCCCCGACCAGATCGCCCACAGTTTGAGAGTATAGCCATCGCCGTTAGACAACGGTTGCAAATCGAGCTGCCAGAGCGAATCTTCGAGGGAGCCGGTGCGCCCCGTTTGGCTACGCACCCGCTGCCGCATCACCCGGCGCTGGCCGTCGAGGTTGAGCAGCCAGCGCTCGACCGAGGGCCAGGGCTTGTTGTCAACCTGCTCGCGCAGTAGCTCTTCGGCCACGGTCAGGTGGGTGACCCCGGCGGGTAGAGCAACCGTCTGTCCCGGTATGCGATAGACAAAGGCGCTATTTTCAACGCTATCGGCCACCAGGCTGGGGTAGTCGCGCACCCAGGTTTGAATGCGAAAGTAAAACTGAAACCAGCTGCTAAACAGCAGGCTGAGGCAAAACAGCAGCGCCAGCCGCTGCCGCTCGGCGGGGGACGGATTTTTGAACGAAAAATCCCAGCTGACCAGGGCTGGCACCGCGATGACCGCAAAGGAAACCAGAGGCCAGGTTACCAGGGCCGGCTGCAGCCAGCGCCCGCCCCAGGAGCCAAACAAAAACAGGCACAGAATGGCCCCCGACACCCAGGGGGCAATGGGGATGCCAAAAATCCGGGCTTTGTTGGCCTCAAGCGCCCAGCCGACCCCGATCGCCAAAAAAATCCAGCTCATGGTCGCCAGTAGCCCGACGGTGAAAGCTGTGGTGTCGAGCAGGCGGGCCAGCATTGACAACAGCCACGAAAATAGACTCAGGTAAATGACGGTCAGCCAGGAAAAGTAGCGCGGCGGCACCAGGTTGCCCAGCAGGTTGCCCAGCTCGACTAAGGTTTGGCGCAGAAAACTGAACAGCCCTCCTACCATCCCACCACCCCGGTCTGATTGACCAGCAGCAGCAGCAGCAGAATGGCGGTGAAACTGAGGGCGTTGGCCTGTAGTACCGCCAGGGCTCGAGGCGAGTTGCTCCGCTGTCCTTCGACCTGGGCGCGGCGGGCCCGCGCGTAGAGCTGGCGGCGGTTGCTTTCGATCGCCTCAGGGGTGGTATCGATAGGCTTTTGGCCCAGCAGCTGCAGCAGCCAGAGCAAACCCTGAAGCTTGATCCAGTAGGTGATGAAAAAGGCGACGATCGCCACCATGACTACTATCACCGGCAGCGTATCGATCCAGTCGTTGGTGTAGAAGCGGTTAAACAGCACGTAGCTAATCACCTGGCTGCGTAACGACAGCGGCAGCACCGCCTCGATCGCTAAAAATGCCACCCAGCCCAGACTGGTGGCCAGCAGGTTAATGGTGGCGGCGTACTGCATACTGGTGCGGTAGCCCAGGCGCAGCTGCTGGCGCAGCACCATCGCCTCAAGCACAATCGCCACCATCAGCAGCAGACTCTGAAAGGCGATCGCCCGCAGCGGCATCATGCCAAGTTCTGACAGTACATCGTTGAGGGGCATAGGCGGGCGACAAACGCCGGGGTCTGGCCGGGGCTTCTTGGTGCACTATCAAGGGTATAACCTCGACCCAGCTTTCGCTAAGATTTTGTAGCGCCCCTATCAATAACTACGCAATACGCAACACCCATGGTTAGAACCGGCATTGGCATTCGCACCGCTCAGCAGGGCAACGAGCGGCTGACGGGGCAAATTCACGTCTACGACGGCGAGGGCAAGGGCAAGTCGCAGGTGGCCCTGGGGGTGGTGCTGCGATCGATAGGCCTGGGCATTCAAAATTTTTTAGAGAGCCGGGTGCTGCTGCTGCGGTTTCTCAAGGGGCCGGGCCGCACCTACGACGAAGATGCCGCTATTGAGGCATTGCAGCGGGGCTTTCCCCACCTAATCGACCAGGTGCGCACCGGGCGGGCCGAGTTTTTTGGCCCTGAAGACATCACCAAGTTCGACAAGCAGGAGGCGCAGCGGGGTTGGGATGTGGCTAAAGGCGCGATCGCCTCGGGTCTCTACTCGGTGGTTGTGCTCGACGAGATCAACCCAGTGCTCGACCTGGGCCTGCTCGATGTCGATGAAGTGGCCCGCACCCTGCGCCACAAGCCCGACCACCTGGAGATCATCGCTACCGGGCGCGGTGCCCCCCAGCCTTTGCTCGATGTCGCCAACCTGCACTCCGAAATGAAGCCCCAGCCCAAACCCGAGGGCATTGAGGGCATCGAGGGCATTGAGATCTACACGGGTTCGGGCAAGGGTAAATCGACCAGCGCCCTGGGCAAGGCGCTGCAGGCGATCGGTCGCGGCATCAGCCAGGATTTTTCCCACCGGGTGCTGATTATTCAGTGGCTCAAAGGGGGCAACGGCTACACCGAAGACGCGGCGATCGCAGCCCTGCGCAAGATCTACCCCAACCTGGTCGACCACCAGCGCTGTGGTCGCGATGCGATCGTCTGGCGGGGCCAGCAGCAGGAGATCGACTACGTCGAGGCCGAGCGGGGTTGGGAAATTGCTAGAACCGCGATCGCCTCCGGCCTCTACAAAACCATTATTCTCGATGAGCTCAACCCCACCGTTGATCTGGAGTTGCTGCCCGAAGAACCGATCGTGCAGGCGCTGCTGCGCAAGCCTCGCGGCACCGAGGTCATTATCACCGGGCGCTGCAAAAATCGGCCCGCCTACTTCGAGCTGGCCAGCACCCACTCAGAGGTGTTTAACCACAAGCACTATGCCGAAAAAGGCATTGACCTCAAGCGGGGTGTTGACTTTTAGCCGCACAGCCTGCGGCATCATTTACGCTATGCCAGGCTGGGCTAATCTTGCTGATAACGGCGCGCGACCAAACGCTCCTCATAGGAGCGCAAAAGGCCGTGGTTGTCTTCGTCGCTGAGGCCGTAGTAGCCCATTTCCTGGTCGTAGATGCTGGGGCTGTGCCGGGGCAAGTCGTGGTGGCGAATAGCGGTTTGGCGATCTTCCATAGTGGAACTTACTGTGGTGCGATCGCTCCCTGCCAGCGGCCCCATCCGGCGCAGATCGCCCTCATCGGCGCTAGTGGCCCCCGTGTGACCGAGCGGCGGCATGCGGCGCAGGTCGCCCGCCGTTTCGTCAGGCCGATCGGTAGAGCCATAGTTCTGGCCCAAAAATTGACGATTGGAGCGGCCCTGGGCGATCGGTTCGTAGACCTTTCTTACCTGCTCTTCGTGGTCCTCGTCTACCACCCTATTCTCGTCATATTTGGGCAAATGCTCAATCTGAGACTTGGTTAAATCATCGACGTAGACACGGGTTTTGTCGTAGTCAAAGCGGGCCAGACCAATGGGCAGCAGCACGGTTTTGCCAAAAATCCAGGGTCCGGTATCCACCACCAGATACCGAAATCGGCCGGAATCATCGACTAGCAAATCTTTAGCTGTGCCGACCTTGTCCTCACCCCGCGCGTAAACCGAATAGGAGACAATATCATTCATTTGGCCGTCAGCCAGGGTCTCGCGGTAGTCAGGATAGTAAGCCTCAAGTCGATGTAAAGGCATGTCAGCCTCCTTGTGTTCACCATAACGACTAGCCTATCGAGGTGGTGTGTTGCCTCCATCGCCCAACTGGCAGGCACGGATGGCGCCCGCAGGCATACATTTAGTGCAATGGAGCGCAGTGATATGGATAGCGACAGGCCGTGATGCAGACTGAACCGATTACAACCGACGTGGTGCTAGTGGGCGGCGGCCATACCCACGCCCTGGTGTTGAGACGCTGGGGTATGGCCCCTCTGCCAGGGGTACGGCTAACCCTGCTCAGCGACCTGGTCGATACGCCCTACTCGGGCATGCTGCCCAGTCATGTGGCCGGGCGCTACAGTTTTGACGAGGCTCACATCGACCTGCGCCCCCTCACTCGCTTTGCCCAGTGTCGCCTGGTGGTCGATCGCGCCGTGGGGCTCGACCTGGCCCGCCAGCGGGTGCTGTGCGCCAACCATCCTCCCCTCGCCTACGACGTGCTGTCGATCGACACGGGCAGCACCCCGGCGACGCTGACGGTACCCGGAGCTGCCGAATACGCCATTGCAGCCAAGCCCGTGCCCAAGCTGCTGTGCCAGTGGCGGGAACTGGTGGAGAGCGTCGAAACAAATCCCCACCAGCCGCTCACGCTTGGGGTCGTAGGCGGTGGCGTGGGCGGCGTCGAGCTGACCATTGCCCTACACGAGCGGCTGGTGAAGCTGCTCAACGATATGGGCGAATCACCCGCCAACCTCACCCTGCACCTGTTCCACCGGGGGCAGGAACTGGCCGCTGAGCGCAACCGCTGGACGCGCCGCCGCCTGGAGCAGGTGCTCAGGTCGCGCGGTATTCATCTCCACCTCAACGAAGCGGTGGTCGAGATATCGCTGAACGAAACCACCGGGCAGCGATTGGTGCAGGGGGCATCTGGGCTGACAGTGGCCTGCGATCGCCTCTTCTGGGTCACTAGCGCCGCCGCCCCCGCCTGGCTGCAATCCTCGGGCCTCTCCCTTACCGACGAGGGCTTCATTCAGGTGGGCGATACCCTGCAAACTCTCTCTCACCCCAACGTCTTTGCCGTCGGCGATGTGGCGACGATGGTGCACCACCCCCGCCCCAAAGCCGGGGTGTTTGCCGTGCGCCAGGGGCCGCCCCTGACCCAAAGCCTGCGCCGCTATATCCCGGGCCAGCCGCTCAAGCCCTTTCGACCCCAGCGTCAGTTTCTCAGCCTGATCGAGACGGGTAACGGCAACGCGATCGCCGATCGCGGCCCCTTTTCAATCCAGTCGCCCCTGGCCCACCGCTGGAAAGACCACATCGATCGCAAGTTCATGGCCCGCTTCCAGAA
>PYGV01000048.1 GCA_003022385.1 filamentous cyanobacterium CCP3
GTCTTGGTCGGGGGGGGTGGCTCGGGCACGTTTTCGGCAAAGCGAATGCGATCGGGCACTTTGATCTTGCCCTCCTGACGCAGCCGCAGTCGCTCCATCAAAATGGCGTCGTAGGCGGCTTCTACCGCAGCCTGCTGCTTGGGCTCTTCGGCATACTGATCGACCAGGCGATCGCGGGCCTCCTGAATTTCTTCAAAGGTCGAGGCTTCGGTCAGCCCCAGCAGTTCGTACGAATTTTGGTCGCTCATCTGCAAAACCCCAAAGCCCCCAGACGACTTTACAACACCAGCTAACTTCAGCGAAGAATCAAGCGGACGAGATGCCTACCGCCTGACCCGGCGATCTGAAGCTGCTGCTGGCTTAACCCCAGTGTAACCAGCCACCCCGTAAATAGGGAACACCCGCCTTGACGGCTTGCCCCTTGGCCCATCTTACGGCCTGGGCACCGCTCTGAGCACTGACGAACGGGGATGCGCAATTTTTGTTTGCGTCACGCTGAGGGCAGGTTCACCCCCTAGGATGGGGAATAGCTTTAGCGTTTTAGCCGTTGTCTAGCCCCATGGGTATAACTTCAATGCTGTCCTGGCCGCTGGCCCAGGTATTTCCTGGGATGGATGTGCTGCCGACCCAATCTGCTCCGCCCAACGACGTCACCGGCCTGGTCAACGCCCTGATTGTGCTGCTGCTGGTGGCTACGGTGGTAGCGCTGATTACTCGGCGGCTGCGCATTCCCTACGTCGTGGGACTGGTGCTGGCGGGGCTGACGATTACAAAATCGCTGCTGCCGGGGTCGGTGGGCCTCAACCCGGAGGTTATTCTCAACCTGTTTTTGCCCATTTTGATCTTTGAAGCCGCTATCAACACTGACATCAGCCGGTTGCGCAGCACCATTAAGCCCATTGCCCTGATCGCGGGGCCGGGGGTACTGCTGGCGTCCATCATCACGGCGGCCCTGCTGCAGTGGGGCCTGGGGCTGGCCACCATTACCGCCGCCGCAATCGGAGTGATTCTGACGATTACCGACACGGTGTCGGTGATTGCCGCCTTTAGAACGGTGCCGGTGCCCCCCCGACTGGCCACGATTGTAGAGGGCGAGAGCCTCTTTAACGATGGCACGGCGCTGGTACTGCTGGGCATTCTGACCACCATTTACCTGCAGGGCTCGTTTACCGCTTGGGAAGGGATGCAGCAGTTAGTCATTGCCTTTGTGGGTGGCGGAACGCTGGGGCTGGGGCTGGGCTACCTGTGTGTGGGCCTGTTTCAGCAGCTCGACGATGCCCTCAGCAATATTTTGCTGACGGTAGCGGTGTCGCTGGGCACGTTTCAGATTGGTCAGGCGCTGGGGGTATCGAGCGCGATCGCCGTGGTGATTGCCGGGCTGGTCATTGGCGAACTGGGCTTTCGCCAGACTTCGGCCTCAACCAAGGTAACGCTGCTCAACTTTTGGGAATATGCGGGCTTTGGAGTCAACACGTTTATCTTTTTGCTGGTGGGCATTGAGGTTGACCCCGGCGTGCTGCTGCAAACGATTCCGGCGGCCCTGTTCGCGATCGCGGCCTACCAGATTGGCCGCATTCTGACCACCTACCCACTGCTGTACCTGCTGCGCTTTGTCGATCGCCCGCTGCCCCTGCGCTGGCAGCACGTGCTGATTTTAGGCAATGTCAAAGGGTCGCTGTCAATGGCCCTGGCCCTGAGCCTACCCGCTAGCCTGCCGGGGCGGCAGCAGGTAGTCGCTCTGGTATTTAGCACCGTGCTGGTGTCGCTGGTGGGTCAGGGGCTAAGCCTGCCCTTTCTGGTCAGGCGGCTGCGGCTGAGCAGCCCTTCGCTCACCAGGCAGCGCCTCGAAACCCTACAGCTCAACCTGATTGCGGCCAAAGCCGCCCAGCAGGAGCTAGCCACCTTACTGCAGTCGGGCAGCCTGCCCAAAAACCTCTACGAAGAGCTGTTTGCCGCCTACCAGGCCCAAATTGCCGCCGCCGATCGCGACCTGCGCGACTTCTACAACCAGCGCACCCTCAACGACGCGGCCCATCTCGAAGACCAGAGCCACCTTGACGGCCTGCGCCGTCGTCTTTACCTGGCCGAAAAAGGGGCCGTCAACGACGCCCTGCGTAAGGGGCTGCTGTCAGAGGAAACCAGCCAGGCCTACGTTAGAGTGCTGAACGAAAAGCTGCTCTCCCTCAAGGATGACTGACCTCTAGAACCTACTCCTTTAGCTAAATTGACAGCCCGAGCCAGCGCCTGCTAGCTTAAGCGTAGTCATTATGACTTTAGTTCTTTTGATGGGAGATTGAGCCATGCGTTCAGCACTTGCCCGTGGATTGCAGGCCGTGAGAGATGCCGTTAAGCGCAGCAATGAGGCTGTGGCCGAGGGCCGCCGCCTGACCCGCCGCCGCTAGTTCTCTAGCTCTAAAGACGCATCAGGTACAAAGCCCCATAAAATCGAGCATTTTTCGCACCAGGCCAGGTTTTGTCACTGCCAAAATGGTTGAACCGCTTTCCAGAATCGTGCTGCCATTGGGAATGGTTAAGTCTTCGTGGGGGTGGGCCTGGTAGCCAATAATCAGCGTTCCGGCTGGGAACCGCGAGTCCTGGGCAATTTCGGCTACGGAGCGCCCCACAATCGTGCACTGCTGTGGAATGGGCAGCTTCAATACCTCCACCTGGCCCTGCTCAAAGTGCATCATGGCCTCGACCTGGGGGTATTCAATGGCGCTCACCATGCGGTTAATGGTGAGCTCGGTGGTACTGATGGTGTGGGTCGCCCCGGCCAGCTGGTAGGGCTCGGCAAAGTCGCGATCGCTCATGCGCACCACCGTCTGGGGCACCCCATAGTGCTTCGAGAGGGTGACGATCGCCAGGTTGAGCGCGTCTTCGGGTAGGGCTGCAATCACCGCATCGGCTTTGCGAATGCCCGCCTCTAGCAGCGTCGTGGTGTTGACGGCGCTGCCCTCAAAGGCCATGACGCCAATTTTTTCGCGGGCGTACTGGCAGGCCAGCGGGTCGGTGTCGACGACAGCTACGGTGTGTCCTTCATCGAGCAGGGTTTTTGCCAGTTCCAGGCCCAGCATGCCGGCACCGCCAATTAAAACGTACATGCTTAATAACTCCTTAATCAATGACGGTCAAGCTGCTCTAGGGAGCAATTAACCCCCCAGACGGATATACCAAAGTTTTAGGCTTTAGTATGCTCACCCGAGGGGAGTTGCCCTGTGACGCCTGGTTAGGAACAACCCGGCTGTCCCTCTATGAGCTGACTTACTTAATCGACTATCCCACGGAGCTAATCCCATGAAAGGACTAACTGGCAAAACGGCCCTTGTTACTGGTGCTTCATCGGGCATCGGTCAATCGATTGCCATTCGCCTGGCCGAAGAGGGCTGCAACGTGGTGATCAACTACCGCAGCGACAGCGATGGGGCCGAAGACACCCGTCGCCAGGCGATGGAAAAAGCCTGCAAAGACATCGAGTCCTGCGGCGTTAAAGCCCTGCTGCTGCAGGGCGATGTCTCTAAGGAAGAAGACGCGATCGCCCTGGTAAAGCAGACCGTGGACCACTTTGGCCAGCTCGATATTTTGGTCAATAACGCAGGGGTGCAGCTCGAAAGCCCCTCCGATGCGATCGCGATCGACAGCTTTGACAAAGTGCTGGGAGTCAACCTGCGCGGGGCCTACCTGTGTGCCCGCGAGACTATTCAGCACCTGCTGGCCCAAAACCGTCCCGGCAGCATTATCAACATTTCCAGCGTCCACGAAATCATCCCTCGGCCCCAGTACCTCAGCTATTCCATCAGCAAAGGGGGCATGGGCAACATGACCCGCACCCTGGCCCTGGAGTACGCCGCCAAAGGCATTCGGGTCAATGGCATTGGCCCTGGGGCTACCGTTACCCCCATCAATGAAGAGTGGACCGAAGATCCTGAAAAACAGGCCGAGGTCGAAAGCCACATTCCCATGGGGCGGGCCGGCACCAGCGAAGAAATGGCCGCCGCCGTAGCCTTTCTCGCCTCCGATGAGGCGGCCTACATTACCGGCCAAACTCTCTACATCGACGGGGGGCTCACCCTGTACGCCGACTTCCAAGAGCCCTGGTCGGCTTAAGGGGCTGAGGTTCAGGGGGCGAGGTTTACGACTGCCCCTGCACCCTGAACCTGAAACCCCTGTCGTCAACGGATCCACGGTGCCTTTACCCAGTCGTTTCTTCCTGAAGAACTGTTACACTTCCTCAACAATTGGTATTACCCCCTGCTCTCGCGATGATACGATTCCCATCAAACGCCCATTAAGTGGTTGAGAGATAGGATTTCATGACTGAAACGCTGACAGGTCAAACACCTATTTTTGGAGGCAGCACCGGCGGTCTCCTCACCAAGGCCTCTGTTGAAGAAAAGTACGCCATCACCTGGACCAGCCCCAAGAAGCAGGTTTTTGAGATGCCTACCGGTGGTGCGGCCATCATGAACGAAGGGGATAACCTCTTGTACCTGGCCCGCAAAGAGCAGTGCCTGGCCCTGACGCGCCAGCTGCGCACCAAATTTAAGCCCAGAATTGAAAACTACAAGGTCTATCGCATCTACGCCTCTGGCGAAACTCAGTATCTGCATCCCGCCGACGGCGTCTTCCCTGAGAAGGTGAATGAAGGCCGTGGGGCCGTCAACAGCATTGGCCGCAACATTGGCGCCAACCCCGATCCGGCCACCATTAAATTTAGCGGCAAAACTCCCTACGAAGTGTAGGCTTTTCTCGCCCGGTTTCAGTCTTGTAAACCAGGCAAGAAACTCTGCTGAGTGCTAACTGTGACTGTTGTGTTGTGAGGGGCATAGCTTAGGCTAGGCCCCTTTTGCTATCCAGACCCGGCGGCGATCTGGGGTGCTGTCGTACCCCCGCCAGGGCAGTAGAATGAGTGCCATGATTTTCCCCGCCTTTGAGCAGTTTCAGGCCTACGCCACCCAGGGCAACTTTGTGCCGGTCTACCAGGAGTGGCTGGCCGACCTAGATACGCCCGTATCGGCTTGGTACAAGGTTTGCGCCGGACAGCCCTACAGCTTTTTGCTGGAGTCAGTGGAAGGGGGCGAAACCCTGGGCCGCTATAGTTTTTTGGGCTGTGACCCGCTGTGGGTTTTAGAAAGTCGGGGCGACCAGTCGACCCAAACCCACCGCGACGGCAGCGTTGTGGAGCACGCGGGCAACCCCTTTGATACCCTGTCCGCCTGTCTCGCCCCCTACCGTCCGGTTAAGCTGCCGACCCTGCCCCCCGGCATTGGCGGTCTGTTTGGCTTCTGGGGTTACGAGCTGATTCGCTGGATTGAGCCGACGGTGCCGATCTATCCGCTGGCCGACAGCGATCTGCCCGACGGTCTGTGGATGCAGGTTGACAGCCTGCTGATTTTTGACCAGGTACAGCGCAAGATTTGGGCGGTGGCCTACGCTGACCTGCGCGAACCGGGGCTGGATATACGGGCGGCTTACGAAGGGGCCTGCGATCGCGTTCAGCAGCTGCTCCACAAGCTCACGCTGCCTCTATCAACGGCCTCGGCGACGCTGCCCTGGCACCCGCCCTCTAGCCACACGCCGCCTGTGGACTATATCAGCAACCGCACCCCCGCCGAGTTTTGCGCCAGCGTTGAACGGGCTAAGGCCCACATCCAGGCCGGTGATATCTTTCAGGTAGTGATCTCTCAGCGGCTCAGCACCACCTACGGAGGCGACCCGTTTGACCTGTACCGATCGCTGCGGCAGATCAACCCCTCCCCCTACATGTGCTACTTCAACTTCTACGACTGGCAGCTGATTGGCTCCAGTCCTGAAGTGATGGTCAAGGCCACCCTGGCCGACGACCCCGACCAGCCCCGCATTGCCACCGTGCGCCCCATCGCCGGTACCCGTCCCCGAGGCAAAACCGCCGCCGAAGATACCGCCTACGAGCACGATCTGCTGGCCGATCCTAAGGAGCGGGCTGAGCACGTCATGCTAGTTGATCTGGGCCGCAACGACCTGGGCCGGGTGTGCCTCAGCGGCACCGTGCAGGTCGATGAGCTGATGGTGATTGAGCGCTACTCCCATGTCATGCACATCGTCAGCAATGTCGTGGGCCAGCTCAGCCCCAGCAAAACCGCTTGGGACCTGCTCAAGGCCTGTTTCCCGGCGGGTACCGTCAGCGGCGCGCCCAAAATACGCGCCATGCAGATTATTCACGACCTGGAGCCCTGCCGTCGCGGCCCCTACTCTGGGGTCTACGGCTATTACGACTTCGAGGGGCAGCTCAACACCGCTATCACCATTCGCACTATGGTGGTGCAGGCGCTACCCGAGGGTGGCCACAGCGTTGCGGTTCAGGCTGGAGCTGGCCTGGTCGCCGACTCGGTGCCTGAACTTGAATACCAGGAAACCTTGAACAAGGCAAAAGGCATGCTGGAGGCCATTCGGTGCCTGAGTTAGCGTTTCAAAGAACCCGAATCAAACCCGGTATCCTGTAGAGGCAAACGGTCGTTCGGCCCTGCTAAGGATTGCGAACCAAATAATGTGGGATAGCCGTCCCGGCTGTCCACGGTCAGGCATCTTGCCTGACCCACAAGAATTGCACCTTAAAAAATCCACGTTTCTAACTCAGCGGGGTGTAAACCAACTGTCCTGGCGATGGCTATGCATGCAGCGTTCTACAAGCGACCTACATGCAGCCCTCAGCCCAGGTTACCGAGGGAAATTGACCGGATCGAAACTGGGTTACTTTGCCCCGATCGTCGGTTTCAAAGACCAGGCGATAGACGTCTTCGCCGGGGTCTTGGGGAGTGAAAACAACGGTTTTGCCGAGGGTGGCGGGGTTAGTGGTCGCCTCCAGCTGCTCACCATAAGCGCGGACTAAGTCTCGCTCGGTCGAGCCAATTCTGATGCCGCTGCGGGTTGCCGTCAGGCTGCCTGGCCACACATCGACGCGCAGTACTTGATTGTCGATGGCCATCAGCCCAATCGGTTCGCCGTAGTCTTGAATGCGGTAGTACTGGCACTGACCGTTGCTAGCCTCGGCGATAGCCACTGGGGTTAGCCCCGCTGCTTCGAGATCGTCTAGATCCATGCCAATGCGAATGGGGCCAAGGCCAGTGGTCTTCAGCGGAGCCGCCAGCAGTGTCAGAGTGGGGACGCGATCGATATCGCCCCTGGGGGCGAGGGCGATCGCCCGCTGCATGACCCGTAAAGAGTTGAACGGAACCAGAACGCCATTGAGCAGCGAACTGGCCTGGGGATAGTAGTAGGGCGACGGTTTAGCTGTAGGTAAAGCGGTGGTCTGAGCATGAGTCGCCTGGGCCACTGGCCGCTGGCCGTAGCCAACCGCCGCCAGACCAACCATAGATGCGGTTGAGACGATCGCCGCAACCGCTCCCAGGTGTTGTTGTCTCCCTTTGACCATGGCTCCTAATCCGATGGATGAACTTAAGCAGATGCGCGACTGAAGGGGCACTATTCCCCTGAGACGGGGCCGAAACTGATGTGCCAAATCAGCGCCTGGCCTCAAATCTAGTCCCTAAAGGGCCTAAACCCTAGGCAAGACTTATCATAGTGGGCAAGCCCAGTCAATATTGTGACCGGCTGCTCTAGTTTAGCAGTAGCTGCCTAACTGCCTCCAATGCCGCCGCTATTTCGCCCATGGTCTCGCCCATCGCCCAGGTTGAAGCGCTCGCCTGGATCCAAGCCTGCTCGGTGGCACCAGCTGGCACCGGCTGGGCTAGCGGCGATCGCGATGGTTCTGGCCCTGGCTGCGGCGATCGCCAGACACCCCCTCAGGGCAAAGTCTACCCTGGTGCCGGCCGCCACCCCGGCCCGAGTCAGGGGCTTTCAGGCTTTGGTTAACCGCCGCAGGCCACAAAGCCCGCCGTTGACGGTGCCGCTGCCGGTGCTGCCCCAGCCCCTGCCGCCCCAGCAGGCCTGGCCCGATCTGCCGCTGGTGCAGGGACGGCCCGGCTTTGACGACCTCAACAGCGGACACTGGGCCTGGCCAGTTTTGAACGACCTGAACCAGCGCAGCGTGATCGCGGGCTTTCCAGACGGCACGTTTCGCCCCGCCGCCCCCATGACTCGCGCCGAGTTTGCAACTCAGCTCGCCCAGCTGTTTAACCTGCCTCTAGAGCGATCGCGCCTGGGAGAAGAAACGCTTTATACCGATATAGACCCTGACCACTGGGCCTACGGCAACATTCAGCAGGCCGTGCAAATGGGGTTTCTCAGCGGTTACCCCGACAGCACCTTTTTGCCTGATCAACCCATCAGCCGCCTCCACGTCATCGTAGCTTTGGCCAACGGCCTGCTGCTGAAATCTAGCAGCAGCGCGACAACGGCGCTAAAACCCTACAAAGACAAAAGTCAGGTGCCGCCCTGGGCTCTCGGCCCCCTAGTCGCGGCTACAGAGACAGGACTGGTGATTAACTACCCCGATCGCAACCAGCTTGCGCCCAATCGGCTGGCCAGTCGGGCCGAGGTCGCAGTTATGCTGCACCGGGCGCTGGTTTATACGGGCACCCTGCAAGAGATCCCGCTTCCCTACGTGGTTGGGCGGCCAGCGTCTGAGGGACAGAGCCAGATCAAATGATGAGCCACAGCCACCTGAGTGAGGAGATCAACAGGCCTGAAAACGTTCAAACGCTCGTCTGACAGACATCCTCATCCGATTGGCTACAGCTTATCTCTGGTTGGGGGTCAACGCTTGTTTGCCCCTGTCTTGGGCTCAGCTGCCCCGTTCACCTAAAAGGAAGGCAGAGAAATGCCGTCTAGCCCATCCTGCTCGAGGGTAGGTAGCTCCAGGCGCTGACTGCGACGAGTTCGCATGGCCAAACGGTAGCTCACGCTCTGGAGTTCAGCCTGAAGCTGTCGATTTTCGCGCTGAATTTCGGCGACGCGCTGCTTAACGGCGGCCATGCGATCGGCAAACTTTTGCCGATAGACCGTGGGCAGCTCCTGCACCACCTGCTCCAGCATACGGGTGCGATCGGTGAGTTCCTGCACCGTCTGCCGCAGCTGCAGCACTTCGCTATCGCGCTCTTCGAGCTGCCCCTGGTAAAAGTCAATTTGCTTTTCAACACCGCGCAGCTGTTCGCGCAGCGCCGACATCTCGGCCTGGTGCTGCTCAGACACTTCAGGGCTGGGCACAAACCCTGCGTTGCCCTTAACCAGCCGAAACAGCTCCTGCGATAGCTGCTGCACCAGCTGGTCGCGAATAGCCAGCTCCGACTCAAGCCGGGCGATTTCAGCCTGATGTTCGTTCATGTCTGAATATGAAGACTGCGCCACGAGACTACTACTCCCACACCTACAACTAAACCGACTGCTCGATGCCCCAAAGCCTAAATTACCAATCTCCCCGAGCTTGTTAACTGGACGTATCGACAGCCTGAGTCAGCCATCGCCAGTGGTTTGGGCAGACTCAGAAATCAGGGAGCATAAGTTGCTGCTAATTTATAACACCTGTCAGAAAAGTTGGCACACTGAATTGATAACATCCCCCAAGACAATGCCGCTGGTCATTGTCACCCCGGGGGCAAAATGACCAGCGGCAGGTTGTGAAAATTTGGTCGATGGTTACTCTTCTTCGCTGGCGGCGGCAGCTTCTGCGATCGGTTCTTCAACCTCAGCGGGCAGAGGCTCGTCAGACTCTTGCTTAACCGTCAAAAATCGAATAACTTCATCGCTGAGGCGCATGGCTCGCTCCAGGGGAGCGATCGCGGCCCCAGGCCCGGTGTAGTTCATCTGAATATAGATGCCCTCGCGGTTGCGGTCGATCTCGTAGGCGAGGCGACGCTTGCCCCGGTGCTGGGTTTCCAAGATAGAAGCGCCCTGATCCTTCAGCATGGTCTGGTATTTGCCAATGGTGGCATCAATAGCCTCGTCATTGAGGTCGGGCCGCAAAATGTACATGGTTTCGTACATGTAAGCTTTCATAAACACTCCTTGTGGACATAGTGGCCTTTAGCAGCCAAAAATAGGCATAAATAAGCGCTAATGGCGATCGCCACCTGCACTTACCCACGCCTTAGGTATTGGCGCAAAGACAAGGATCTACAATCATACCAAGAATTAGCAGGCCCAGAGTTAGAAAATCAAGAGTTAGAAAATTATGGCGCAACGCTACGTTAGGGTTCAGTCTCAGACCGGGCAACTGCACTATGGGCTGCTGCGCCCCGATCGCAGCGTGCAGGTGCTCGACGCGCCGCCGTGGCTTCAGGGGCAGCCCACGGAAGTCGAGCTATTGCCCGGTAGCTACGACCTGCTGGCCCCCTGCGCACCCTCTAAAGTGGTGGCCGTCGGCAAAAACTACCCTGACCACGCGGCCGAAATGGGCACCGCAACCCCGCCCGAACCCCTGCTGTTTATCAAGCCCTCGACGGCAGTAACGGCGGCGGGGGCCCCCGTTTACTACCCCAACCAGTCGGCCCAGGTCGACTACGAAGGCGAACTGGCGGTGGTCATTGGCGATCGCTGCGCCCACGTGCCCCCCGACGAAGCCCGCGCCAAAATTTGGGGCTACACCATAGCCAACGACATCACCGCCCGCGACCTGCAAAAGCGCGATGGCCAGTGGACTCGGGCCAAAGGCTTTGACACCTTTTGCCCGCTGGGGCCGTGGATTGTGCGCGAACTTAGCCCTGGGGCCAGACTGCAAACCTTTCTCAACAATCAAGAAACGCCTGTGCAGTCTGCCTCAGTCGATGAAATGACCTTCAGCCCCGACTATTTGGTGGCCTACATCAGCGAGATTATGACCCTGCTGCCGGGAGACGTCATTTTAACCGGCACCCCCGCCGGAGTCGGCCCCCTGACGGTGGGTGATCAGGTCAGAGTGGCGATCGAAGGCATTGGCATGCTCGACAACACCGTAGCGCTGAGGCCCTAGGGCGTGATGTCAACTCTCGCTACAATTCTGATTTCATCAGCCTTGCCGCGCACAAAAAACCAGTCTAGGGGCCGTAATCGCCCATTTTTGGATGCCAGCAGGTAATTGATGACAGCCCCTAGCGCACCTGCATATGTACCGCATCTGAAATGGTGGGAATTTCAGCGTAGAGGCCGCGAAAAGTCTGCACGAGAGAGAAGCCCACCGAAATGAGCATGCCCAGGAACAGCACATTCGAGAGGGTACTAAACAGCAGTTCCCCAAACACGCTGGGGTCGAGCAGGCTGAGAATGAGGCTAAATACCGCCAAAATAATGCTCAGCAGAATTGCCTGCATCGTGTTGAAGCGAATAAACCGGCTGATATTTTCGTTGCGCACCACCAGCAAAATCAGCGCAAAAAATACGATTAGCCCAAAGAACGGAATCGTGCGCTCCAGGGTGCCGTAGACCGTAATCAGGGGAGCCAGGGGCAGCAGCAGAAACCCAAACACCGGAAACTGGCTAATCAGCTGCAGGCCGTAGGGTAGTCCAGCGGTAACCGGCAAGATATACGGCAGGGCCGCCAGAATGCGATCCAGAATAGTGGGATTGGGGGAACTGCTCCAGGTCATGAATTTTCTCCAAACAAACTCTAAGGGCTACCGGGCTATAGCCTTACCATATCGTAAATCTATAATTTGCTGGGGCAGCCCAGGGCGTATCGTCAATTACTCAATATCGGCGACTCGAAAGCCCATCTGGCACTCAAACTGGGTCGGCTGGGTCTGGTCTAACCCCGCCACTCGCCGACCACAGCGCAGTACCCCCTGCTGCCAGCGGGGCTGACCGTGACGATCGGCCATCAGGCAGTTGCAGCACACCGCCTGGGGTGAAATCAGTTGGTTATCCGTCATCATGACCAACATTGCCGCTACCTCCCGTGGGCCAGGGTTAACCTGTTCTTCTCTTAATCTTAGAATGCCTCATAAACCCTGCTGTGTATTGGCATACGCAATCAAACGCAAACGGATAGGGCTACCTCTTGTCAAGTAGAGGTAGCCCTATCCATGCGACATTGTCGGGTGTGGTTCTGAATCCGCCCTGGCTCCTCCCGGCTGGGCTGGGCAAACGCCGCTCGCCCTGATGCAAACCGCTGGGCTGGAACCGAGGTTTACGCAGTTTTGGCAGGGTATGAGTCAAGGCGATTGGCGAAGCATGTAGCTGCGGCATTCCAGAAATCGGGACCGATTTGGAACAAGTCCCCTTTCAGGACTCGCCGACCGCTATTCTTTGGCCTTGCTGACCTCCCGTGACTCAGACGCTGAACCTTTGCGCTTTTTAGGCAGCGGCACTCCCCGCTCAGACACCTCTGCATCGCTGCTGTGGTGCTCCCGCTGCCAGGCGGGCACGGTCTGGTCGTAGGCCATCTGCAGCGCCGCCGCCGCTACGGTGCGCAGATCGTACTCTTCGCTGAGCTGCGACACGATGGGCAAAAACGACGCCAGTCGCTCGCTGGTAATAGCCTCGCGCACCTGGCTGCGCAGCCGCTCTAGGTTGCGGGCGGCGATTTCAGCCCGGGTAGGAATTTTCATCAGGGTCATGGGCTGCTTGGTGTGGCGCTCAATCTGCCGCAGCTTGTACTTCTCTAGGGGGGTGACCAGGGAAATGGCGACCCCATGCTTACCGGCTCGCCCGGTGCGACCAATGCGGTGCACGTAGTTTTCCATGGCGTCGGGCATATCGAAGTTGATCACGTGGGTGAGATCATCGACGTGCAGGCCGCGGGCGGCAATATCGGTGGCGACGACCAGCTTTACCTGCTGCTGGCGGAACCGCATCATCAGCCGCTCCCGCTGGGACTGGCTGAGGTCGCCGTGGTACTCGTCAACGCTGTAGCCCGCCGCCTGGAGCTGGCGGGTGAGGTCGCCAGCGGTGCGGCGGGTGCGCACAAAGATGATGGCGGTTTCGGGGTCTTCTAGCTCCAGAATGGGCTGGAGCGCACGCACCTTGGTCCAGCCGCGCGGCACAATATAGCTCACCTGCTGAATCTGCTTGGGCGAAGCCTTGGGCGACTGCACCGTCACCGTCACCGGGGAGTGGAGATACTTGGTGGCCAGCTCGCGAATTTCGGGAGCCATAGTGGCCGAGAAGAAGGCGGTTTGTCGGTTGGCCGGGGCCTTGCTGAGAATCTTCTCGACATCTTGAATGAAGCCCATGTTGAGCATTTCGTCGGCTTCGTCGAGCACCAGCCAGCCCAGGCTGTTGAGCGACAGGCTGCCCCGGTTGAGCAGGTCGAGCACGCGCCCTGGGGTACCAACTACGATTTGAGTGCCCCGATTGAGCTGCTCCTGCTGCCGCTCGATAGATTGCCCGCCGTAGAGGGCCAACACCTTGGGACGGCCGCTGATGCGAAAGCCGCGCATGGCCTGACATACCTGAATAGCGAGTTCGCGGGTGGGGGTCAGCACCAGGGCCTGTACGGCTGGGCTGCTGGGGTCAACCTGCTCCATCAGCGGCAGCGCAAAGGCGGCGGTCTTGCCGGTGCCGGTTTGGGCCTGGCCAATTAGGTCGCGCCCCGAGAGCAGGTGAGGAATGGCCTCCGCCTGAATGGCCGTGGGTTCTGCATAGCCCATGCTCTCTAGGTGGCTAACGCGGGCTTCTGACAACCCCAGGCTAGTGAACGATAAGGTCATAGTGGTTCCTCGGGACGGTGAACAAAGGGTACGGGGCAAACGGATGGAGACAGAACTCAGTGAGTAAGGCTCAGCGAAGGCTCTGGCGCTGAGGCGACAGGAACAACTTCACCAAACAGGTCGTAGGTATCGGCGGCGGTAATGGTAACGGGCACAATCTGGTTGAGGGGAGCGGCCCCACTCACGTAGACCAGGCCGTCTACCTCTGGAGCAAAGCGGCCCGATCGCCCGATCGCCATACCCGTGGCCGGGTTTTCCTGCTCGATTAGCACATCGACCACGCGACCAATGTGGGCCCGGTTGTGCTCCCAGGCGATGGGCTGCTGGGCCAGCATGAGGATTTCGCGGCGGCGATCGCGCTCGGCCTGCGGCACCTGGTTGGGCAGATCGTAGGCCGGGGTGCCCTCTTCAGCAGAAAAGCTGAACACGCCCACGTGGTCAAACCGATGCCGCTCAACAAAGGCCAGCAGATGCTCAAAGTGAGCCTCGGTTTCGCCAGGAAAGCCGACGATAAAGGTCGTTCGCAGCACGGCCTCGGGCAGAGCCTCTTTGATGCGGTGAATAACGTTGTCGTTGACCTGGCCCTGCCAGGGGCGGTTCATGGCCCGCAGCACCTCGGGATGCGAGTGCTGGAGCGGCAGATCGAGGTAGGGCAACACATTGGGTGTTTCGCGAATGGCGGCAATCACCTCGGGAGTGAGCCCGGTGGGGTAGGCGTAGTGCATGCGAATCCAGGGCACCTCGACCTCGCCCAGGGCGCGCAGCAGCTCGGCCAAGCGGGGCTTGCCGTAGAGGTCCAGGCCGTAGTTGGTAGTGATTTGGGAGATTAGCACCAGCTCCTGCACGCCCTCGGCGGCGAGCTGGTGGGCCTCGGCCACGATCGACTCGATGGTGCGCGATCGCTGGTTGCCGCGCAGGTGCGGAATAATGCAGAAGGCGCAGCGGTAGTCACAGCCCTCGGCCACCCGCAGGTAGGCCACGCTGGAGGCGGTGGTGCGGTAGCGGGGCACCGTTTCGTCGGCAATGTAGGTGGGCTCAGGCGAAACCAGCTTCACCCGTTCGCCCGCCTCGGCCCGCTCGATCACCTCGACAATGCGGTTGTAGTCGCCGGTCCCGACCAGGGCCACGGCCTCAGGAATTTCTTCCAGCAGCTCGTGCTGAAAGTGCTGGGCCAGACAGCCTGTGATCACGACTTTCTTTTGGGCGGCGGCCAGCTCAACCAGGGTGCGCACCGACTCTTCCCGCGCCGCTTCGATAAAGCTACAGGTGTTGACCACCACGTAGTCGGCCAGCTCTTCGTTGGCGTCGACCTGGTAGCCCGCCTGCACCAGCAGCCCCAGCATGTGCTCGGTATCGACCCGGTTCTTCTCGCAGCCCAGGTGGTTAAATGCAACCGTTGGCTTTAGCCCCATGGTGTCCTTTGTGTCTCGTATAATCTATGAACACGCCAATTCTGCCAAAAGCTTGGGGTCGATGACTCAACCGCCCCTGGGCGATCGCGCACTACGCTAGCAAACGCTGACATTCCTAACGCCACACCCTGATACTACAGCTCTGGCATCCATCAATCCTGTGTTGACGAATTGCCCAGCAAATCTTTTAGCCAATGGCACCAGGGGGCAATACAAATTAACACTCATAAATAATACAACACAAAAGCAGGGGGTGGCCTAAATCGGGTCCCAGGGGTTGATATGCTGATAGGGTGGGTTGGCGTTTGGCGTAGCTGGTGCTGCGGTGAGCTAAGATCACTCACTGTTCTTTACGTTCTGCGAGTCCAGGCAAAATTCACGTGGACTTAATCGAAGTCTTTAATACCCCTAACCCGGTCCTCGGGGTTCTACACCTGTTGCCCCTGCCCACCTCACCCCGCTGGCAGGGGGATTTACGGGCCGTTGTAGACCGCGCCGAGCAAGAGGCCACGGCCCTCGCCTCGGGCGGCGTCAACGGCATCATTATCGAGAACTTTTTTGATGCCCCCTTTACTAAAGGCCCCGTCGACCCGGCGGTGGTCAGCGCTATGGGCCTGGTGGTGCAGCGCCTGCAAACCTTGATTACGGTACCGCTGGGCATCAACGTCTTGCGCAATGACGCCCGCAGCGCCCTGGCGATCGCCACCTGCACCGGGGCTACGTTCATTCGTGTCAACGTGCTAACCGGAGTGATGGCCACCGACCAGGGGCTGATCGAGGGCTGCGCCCACGACCTGCTGCGCTATCGCAAAGAGCTGGGCAGTTCGGTCAAAATTTTGGCCGACGTGCTGGTTAAGCACGCCCGCCCGCTGGGATCGCCCAACCTGACTACAGCCGTGCAGGAGACTATTCACCGGGGGTTAGCTGACGGCATTATTTTGTCGGGCTGGGCCACGGGTAGCCCCCCGAGCCTCGAAGATCTGGAGTTGGCCAAGGCCGCGGCGGGCGATCGCCCGGTGTTTATTGGCAGCGGGGCCGACGTCGATAACATTGGCACCCTGATGAAAGCCGCCGACGGCGTGATTGTCGCCAGTTCCCTCAAGCGCCAGGGCGATATCAATCAGCCCATTGACCCAATTCGGGTGGGGCAGTTTGTCGAGGCGATGCAGGAAAGCCTGCAAGCCCTGGAGGGTACCCTACCCTTGCCGACTGTAATGACCTCATAAGGCTGCCGTTCTAGTAACAAGGCTTGGAAAACACTGGCTTAGGAACCTGGATTTTTTAAGGTGCAATTCTTGTGGGTCAGGCATCTTGCCTGACCGTGGACAGCCGGGACGGCTATCCCACCTTATTTGATTCGCTATCCTTAGGGTTGTCCCATAACCGGGCTGTCCACCCTCTGGCCTAGGCATTAAGATAGACAAGGGGTAGGTCACGTTTCAGCAAGCGATCGGCTAACCCGGGTTGAGAATTTGGAATTTGGGTCAATTGTTGTGGAAGAGAGACGCATCATGAGACGTCGTCGTCAGGAGAGCCGTTGGATTCATCGCTGGTCGCGCTGGCTGGTGGCAGGCATTGCCCTGATCGGTGCTCTGGGCACAGGCTATCTAACCGTTGCTAAGCTGACGGGCGGCGGTGCCTGCCCCACAGAAGGGTGCGATCGCGTGCTCTCTAGCCCCTGGGGTACCGTGTTCGGCCAGCCCCTAACGCTGTTTGGCTTTCTGGCCTATGGCACCATGCTGGTGATGGCCGTTGCCCCCCTTTTGGTCAACGCCGACCAAAACAAGGCGTTGCGCCAGAAGCTGGAAACCTGGACCTGGCCGCTGATGTTTATGCTGGCCTCGGCCATGCTGGTGTTTAGCGGCTATCTAATGACGATCCTGGCCTTTGAGCTGCAGACGGCTTGTCCCTACTGCATTGGCTCGGCGCTGTTTGCCCTCTCGATGTTTGTGATTATTTTGCTGGGCAACCGCTGGGACGATCTGGGTCAGCTTGCCTTTATCGGCCTAATTGTCGGTGTAGTCACAATTGTCGCTACGCTCGCCGTCTATGCCCCCATCAGCGCTGGCGATAGCCCCGGTGCTGATGTTGCCGGGCAGGCCGGGCCACCGATTACCACTGCATCTGGCCCTGCTGAGGTCGCCCTGGCCAACCACCTCAACGATATCGGCGCCACCATGTATGCGGCCTGGTGGTGCCCTCACTGCCACGACCAGAAGCAGCTATTTGGGGCTGAAGCAACTCAGGCGCTTAACTACGTCGAGTGTGCTGAAGATGGTCAAAATCCTCAGCCCGACCTGTGCCGCTCCAAGCCCGAAATTACCGGCTTCCCTACCTGGGAAATTAACGGTGAGTTCTACTCAGGTACCCAAAGTTTGGCGCGTTTAGCTGAGCTCTCGGGCTACAGCGGGCCGACCAACTTCCAGCGCTAGCCGTTTGAGCTCGACTCGATTCAAATAAAAGAGGGTACATCTCTGCTGCTAGTGATGCACCCTCTCTGTCTTCCAACTAACGGAATTTACAGCCACAGTCAATCGGGTTAGGACATTCAGAAGCCTGAGAAACGTTGGAACGTTCCAACGTTTTTAGAGAAACTGCCCTTACCAGACTGGCTACAGCTAACTGCGCTAGGCCGCCTGCCAGAGTTCACGCACCTTGCCTTCCGGTAGCCACTGGCTCACAGCCTCGATGCGCTCTGGGGAGAGCTCATCCTTAGTGGCTGAAAATACGGCAGAGACGACAATTTCTGCGTTGACCGTTTTTGGTACGCCGGCTTCATTGTCTACCCGCGTCAAAAACAATTTGGAGTCAATGCCAATGGGGGCTGGCCCTTTCAGCGGGGGGCGAATGCGGCTCAGCAGACCCACGATGGGATTTCGGTCTTTCCAAAGGTCGGCCACTTCCATTTGGAGGGCTTTTTCGTCAGTGGGCAGTGCCGAATCGTGCAGCTCTTCCTGCACCCGGTCGGCTTCGGCGGTCGTCATCACATCGCGCATGACGCGGAAGACGGTTTCGGTGATGTCGCGCGCATCGTAGATGTCGGGCAGTCCGCCCTTGACCTTGACCTTTTCTAAGAATGGGGTGTGCTCGTTAATCAGCGGCACCTTCGGCCCTTGGTCGAGATCCTTGGGCGGGTTTTCCTCCATATCCTTGAGCATGCTTTTCCCTTTCTCGGTCAGGGTTGCTCGCTTAAAGGTAATCAGGTGGGGCAGGGGGCCGTCTTCGGCACCATAGGTATTGGCCACGCGGAAACCGACCTCATCTGAATCCACCACGCTAGGCACATCCTCCTGGTTGCCGTAGGCGTTGCCGGTGAATTCGGCGTCGATGTACTGTCGCTGGTTGAGGTAGTCTAGATGACCTAGCAGGTCAGACTTGGTTAACCCCAGGCCGGTGAAATCGGTAGAAGAAAAATTAATATCTCCCGATGGGTTGCCCTGGTTGGCATCGTCAATCTTTTTGAGAATGATGTAAGCTGCGTCGTCGCGAATAGAAATTGGCATGAGGCCTCCTTTGAGAATGAAGAATCTGGTAGTCAGCGTTGCTGCCAGGCAGCCCGATTGCCACAGCTACTCTTCGACGTACATCGGGGGTTCGACTGGGAAGTTATCAAGGTTGCCAGATTCGTCAACTACGAACCCATGGGAGGTTGGCAGCGTGCCTTCTTCTTGGGCCGCGTAGTCTTCGATTTGCTGGCGATTTTGCTCTACATCCACGTTGGATGGAATTTTTTCGTCGTCGGGGTTGACATCGGTGGGCTGAGCGGTTTGCACGGCCCACTGGTTGCCAGGAGCGCCACGACCGGGTTCAGCGTCTTTAGGGTCACCGACCTGTTGAGGTCGAGTATTTTCGTCAGTCATAGGGGCTAATTGTGTATACAACTGTCGCGGGGCTGAGGCGATCCATCACCCGATGCGATCGCTTGCCCTCAGCAATGACGACATTCCTCAGACAAACTAACGCGGCCACCGCAGGGCTCAACACTGTCGTTGGTAGCAGTTCATACCGCTTCGCCTTCCTCCTTTAGCCAGGTTTTGGCGTGACGGGCGATCGCCAAAATTCAGCGCTGGCCAGCCGGTTCAGGAGCTACAGCCAGAGTCACCAGGTTCAGGCGATCGATAACGCCTGAAACCATTCAAACGTTTGAACCCTCGTCTGACAGACGTTCTAACCTGATGGCTATCGCTACAATTCACCGATCCAACGTCTGGGGCCAGATGTAGCCCAGGTCGTCGATCGCAAGCGGGGTGTGGGGAAAGTCGCGCTGGGTGAACTGGCGCACCAGCACCACGCCGCCAAAGTGGTCATCGAGGTAGGGCACACCGTTGCGATCGAGCGCGACGGGGATGATGCGGCCGCTGACAAAATTGCCCTCGGCGTTGAGGTTGGCCTGCAAGATCAGCGATGTGCCCAGCGGCCCCACCGTCGAGAGGCTGCGGTAGCCCAAAAAGTTGCCCAGGGAGTAGGCGATCAGTTTGCCGTTGTACAGCTCAAGCGCGCGCGGCACGTGGGGGCCGTGGCCCAGCACCAGATCGGCCCCGTGGTCGATAACGGTGCGAGAGAAGCGCACCACGTTGCCGCGATTTTCGGAGTAAAACAGCTCATCCTGGTCGCGGGTGACAGTGGCGTCGGTGCCCTCTTTGCCCGCGTGGAAGGAGACGACGACAATGTCGGCCTGCTGTCTGGCAGCCTCTACCAGGGCGATCGCGCCCTCCAGATCCTGCACCCGGTTGTGCTCTGGGTAGTTGCTAAAGCCAATGAAGGCCACCCGTTGCCCCTGGGCTTCGACCACGACAACCTCGCCCTTGCGGCCCACGGCCCTCATGCCCGCCGCTTCGATGTGGGCAATGGTGTCGGCAAAGCCCTGCTCAAAAAAGTCCATCGAGTGGTTGTTGGCCACGCTCAGCACGTCGAACCCGGCGGCCCCCAGCACGCTGGCGTACCAGGGCGGGGTGCGAAAGGCAAAGGTGTTGGCGCGGCCCGTGTCTTTGGCGCTGCGGGGCACCTCGGTCAGGGTGCTCTCGAAGTTGCCAAAGGTAATGTCGGCATCGCCCAGGTGGTACTGAATGCTGCCAAACAGGTACTGCCAATCGTCGGGCAGCCGGTAGCGCTGGTAGTCAGTGCCGGGAATGATGTCGCCGACCGCTTTGATCGTCAGGGTGGGGGGAGCGGCCAGGGTGGGCAAGGCGAGGGCGGTCGTCCGCTCGGCTAGCCGCAGCGGACGAAGGGGAGCCGCCAACGCCGCCACGGGTCGATCAACGGCTGAAACGCTCCCATTCTCGGTGGTACGGCTCGCCTGCTGCCGATCGTAGCGCCACTGGGTAACGCCAGCCGCCAGCCCAAACCCCAGTACGATCGCACTCGGTAACACCACCCACCGCCAGCGGCGATCGCGCGGCCTAACCCTATCTGGTCCTAAATCAGCCACCGGGGCTAACGCCGGAGTCACAGGTTGAGCCTGATCAGCCGGGTTAGGCATCGGGGCCTTTGGTGTCACCGTAGACAGCTTGGGCCGCAGGTCATAGGCGTACTGCCAGCGGTTGAGCAGGCGCTTCTCGGTGCCGTCGATGACTTTGAGCTGGGTAATGGTTTCCAAACTCAGCGCGCGCACGGCAGCGTGAATGCACTGCAGGTATTGCTCAAGCAGCGGCGGCTGGGCCTGGGTAAGCAAGACGTAGAGGGTGCGATCGCGGCGCGAGACCTCTACACGCACCCGGCGATCGTCGATGGCCGTCGTGATGAGGTGAGCGATGGCCGACAGAGACGGACCCTTGGGGGCGATTCCCGCCGGGGACGCTTCATCGATGGCGTTTAGATCTTCGGCCTGGTTCCAGGCTGATTCAGTCAAATCACTACTTCTCACCAGCAAAAAGGCGTCCTGCGCTTCGCTCCGCCAAATCATACCGCCAGAGCCAACTTTTTGGCCAATAGCGTCATTATTTGCTCCTAAAAAAGACCCCGCTGGCAAAACACCAGCGGGGCAAGAGTGGGTTTATGTGGAACGCTATTGAACGCTACGGGTAAACGCTAGGACTGCGGGGCTATTGCTCTATCGAGACGACGTGATGTCTCGGTAGAGACCCCTGCGGCGCGATGCTTTGGTGCTTCGCGATCGCAGCGGTAGGCCAACGCTAGCCAGCCCCAGCAGCCCCAGGGCCGATCTAGCCCCCGACCGCTGCACCGTCGCCTGGGGCTGGGCCTCAGCAGGCTGGTAAGGCTGATTGATCTGACGATACTCTGCCCCCGCGATCGAAAGCAGCCCTGCCACAATGAAAGCGCTGAGGTGATTTAGCGATTTGTCGACCGCAGGTACGTTGTAATGGGTTGTAAAGGTTCTAACCAAAAACCAGATAAACAACCCAACGCAGATTAACAAAATAATAGTGTTGATAGCCGGGTTGTTGGCAAAGGTGTAGATAGCACCTCCAGTGGGTCCATCAATAGCTCCTTCAAACTCTTCAAACGTAGAGAATGGGCTTGACATGCTACTTGCTCCTCAAAGTTTTTAGCATCCTGACAAACTACACATCTAGAGCCTTATGAATGGTTGTCTCGGGCACCATGGGAGGCATCGTAGAATAACCATTCTGCTCAGGCAGAATCGAGTACTCGGGGTAGCCGCCGATGCCAAAATCAGCAAGATCGAGACCCGCAATTTCTTCGGCCTCAGAAACGCGCAGTAAACCCAGCTTTTTGAGCACAAAGCTAACGCCATACCCAGGGATAAAGCCCAGCAGGATAGAGCAAATCAATGCCCCAACTATCTGGGCACCAAAATTAATTGCAGGAACGCCCTCTGGCTGAGGATAACCAGCGGCAACAATGCCCACCATCAGCGCTCCAAACATACCGCAGTAGCCATGTACCGCAAACGCGCCAACGGCATCGTCAATGCCAGCTTTCTCGATGGCGTTGCCGACAAAAGGCATGGTATAGGCACCAATAAAGGCCAGCAAAATGACCACCGCCGGACTGTAGATATCCATGCCTGCTCCCACCGAAATAATCCCGGCTAGACCACCGGAGATGGTGTAGAAAGGATCAGCCTTTGACCCCATATAGGCCCCCACCAGACCAGCGGACAGGGCTAAAGTCGTGTTAACCCCAATAGAAGCCAGCGTCATCGGCGTTCCGTAAATAGTGATTGCGCCAGTTTGGCCCGGCACAAAGATGACGCAGGCGGCCAGGAAGGCATAAAAACCAACAAAAATCAGCATCAGCCCCACCATCGTCAGAGGCAGATTGTGGGGCATAATGACGCGAGGCTTGCCCTGGACATCAAACTTGCCGATGCGGGGGCCGAGGTTAATCAGCACACCTAGCGCAAAGAACCCTGCGACGGCGTGTAGCACAGCAGAGCAGCCAAAGTCGTGGTAGCCCATTTGGGTGAAAAACCAGCCGTAGGGGTTCCAGCCCCAGGCGGCAGCTACTACCCAGGTGAACGAGCCCAGAACAATGGCCAAAATACCGTATGCCCCAATCTTGATGCGCTCGATGACGGCCCCAGAGAGGATAGAGGCCGTGGTCATGGCGAACAGCGCAAAGGCAAACCAGAACACGCCAGTCAGGTTATCGGCAATGTTTGGCCCCAGGGCAGGTGACCAGGGGTAGGAGGCCTGCACCAGCCCCAACACATCACCCACAACCCCATCGGAGGCCGGGTCAGTCCAGGGGCCAACAATACCACCCTGGAGCGGAAACAGCGGGAAGGCGTTGTAGACCCACCAGCCAAAGAAGAAGAAGGTTAGCCCCACCAGCGATAGGGTCATCAGGTTTTTGACCATGGTGGCCAGAACATTTTTGGAGCGGGCCGCGCCACCTTCATACGCTAAAAAGCCCACGTGAATTAGCACCATGAGCACAGAGGCCCAGTAGTAGTAAGACTCTGAGACAAAAGTTGCTAAAAACTCTTGCGATTCAGGAGACATAATCACTCCTAGCTGTCAACTAATTTGTACGAAAAAACTGACTAATTGGAACGACCAACCTGTGAAATACAAGCGGGCTAAATAGGTCGAGAAAGCTGGCCAATGCAATCATTTCACTGTGCCAAGGGTCACTGTGCCAAGGGGAAGCACGGCGGTTGATCTGGGGGACTAATTGAAGCTGGAACCAAGCCAGAAATGAATAAACCAAACTCAAGTCCGGATGTGAAGTTTTACCGATAGGAAAACTCTGGATTCCGAGCCGAACTTGGCACAACTGAGTTAGCCAGAGCAGTTCAGCTAACTTGTTATGTCAAGAGTGTGCAATGCAAATTAGGTGAGGGCTGTAGTGAGCGATACTGAACCGTGGTTTGAGGATTGAATTAAAGTCCAAAATGTTTCAATTTGGGGACGAGCCAGGTGTAGTTCCAATGCAGATCTACTCCCTAGAGGATGATGCCAAATCAGCACGGCAATCTGGGCCACCTGGGCAGGCACCGCTCGGTGCAGCGGCAGGGGGGCGAGCCGGTGAGGTGCCCTAGCGGTGGCCAGCGCCGCGATCGCAGTCAAACTCTCTACTGGCAGGGCGATCGCCCCCAGCCAGTCGAGCGGCTTTACCCACAGGTTGAGGTTGAGGGCCGCCACCCGCTGATCAAACGGCCCAGGGTAGGTGACGCGAAAGTTGCGATCGCACAGCCGCAGCACCGCACAGGGCAACCCATCCAGGGTGGTTTCCATCGACTGAAACGGGGCTAGGTGATCTACGCTGTCGCCAAACAATACTCGCGCGGCCACCAAACCGTCGGCCCCCGCCATATCCCAGGGCTGAAAGACTGTGAGTTCGTTCATATTCGCACCCGGTTCTTAGTAGGGTCAAAGGCCGCCAGCGGTCCTACCGTGGCCCGCACCCGGCGCTTGATCCCATCCAGTAGGCCAACCTCGACAATCGTTCCCGACTCGGCATATTCAGGGACGACCTGGGCCATCGCAATGCTGGCATTGAGAACGGGCGAGTACGTGGCGCTGGTA
>PYGV01000293.1 GCA_003022385.1 filamentous cyanobacterium CCP3
CCATAGGACGGGCGCGATTGGTTTAGAATCACCACAGATAACTCTTCATCTCGCTGTGTTTGAGAATGGCTCAGTCTTCTACCCGCCGCCCGTCGATAAGTCCCTGGGAGCGCCTGGTGGCCTTCGCCACCAGCGAAACGGTCCTCTACGTGGTGAAGCGCGTTTTGCAGGCGGCGCTGACGCTGCTGCTGGCCTCGGCGCTTAGCTTTTTTGTAATTCAGCTAGCTCCAGGCAACTTTCTCGACCAGTACCGCCAGAGCCCCCAGTTCTCGCCTGAGACCTTGGCCCAGATTGAAACCCAGTTTGGCCTCGACCAGCCGGTGTGGCGACAGTACCTCAACTGGCTTTACCAAGTGATCTTTCACGGCAACTTTGGGCTCAGCTTTGCCTACCAGCGCCCGGTGGTCGATCTGCTGTGGGAGCGGGTACCCAACACGCTGCTGTTGTCCCTGGCGGCGATCGCAGTGACCTGGTTGATTGCTTTGCCTATGGGCATTTTGGGGGCTGTCAAGCAAGATCGCTTCCTCGACAAACTGCTGCGGGTGCTGAGCTATTTGGGGCAGGGCATGCCCAGCATTGTGACCGGCCTGCTGCTGCTATTCTTCGCCCAGAGCGTGGCTCCCCTGTTCCCCATTGGCGGGCGCACCAGCATCATTCACGACGACCTCACCTGGTACGGCAAGATTGTCGATGTGGGCTGGCACCTGATCTTGCCAACCCTGGCCCTCAGCATTACCAGCTTTGCTGGTCTGCAGCGCATTACTCGCGGCCAGCTGCTTGACGTTTTGCGGCAAAACTACATTCAAACGGCGCGAGCTAAGGGCCTTTCCGAAAACCGGGTGGTCTACGTCCACGCCCTGCGCAATGCCGTCAACCCGTTGATTACGCTGCTGGGTTTTGAATTTGCCAGCCTGCTGGGTGGCTCGTTTATTATTGAAACCTACTTTAACTGGCCCGGCTTGAGCAGGCTAATTCTGGAGGCGGTGCAGTCCCAGGATTTGTATCTGGTCATGGCCAGCCTGATGATGGGTGCGGTGCTGCTGATTATTGGTAACCTGCTGGCAGATCTGGCTTTGAGCTTTGTGGACCCGCGCATTCGCCTATCGGACATTAACTAGGGCGGCGAAACCATGGTCTCTCAGCTTTACTATCTGCTGCGATCGCGCGCCGACGGCAGCTACCTGGTTGCCCGCCCCCAGGGTCGAGGAAACCCTGACCAGCCCCTGCCGACGGGGTTTTTGCTCGTCTTCACCGCCGACTACGATGCCCTCAGCTATCTCAATGCCCACGCCCCTGAGCTGAGCGACAAATTTGCGATCGAGACCATTACCGCCGACCGCCTCAAACCTCTGATCAACCGCTGGGATTTTCAGGGTTTGGGCATGGTCAACGACCCCCGTCTGCCCCAGGTCGATTTTTTTAACCGCAGCTAGTCAAACCGTTTAATGCCTATCAGCGGCTAGATGGCCGTTTTGCTCTAATGGGAGCCATGTTGTAGCACCCAATTTTGAAGCCCCAGAACATCTCTAAAATTACGAGCAGCGAGGATGGGCCAGGTCACCTTAGGCTAATTGCTCCCTGTCCTCTTCGAGCGGGTAAAAAGACGAAAATAAATGCCCCGGGTCAGTTCCTTAAGCGGAAAAGCAAGATAGGTCAGTGGATTAATGGTGACGATAATATTGCGCACGTTGCGCTTGGCTAACGCCACTACCGCCCAGGCCACCCAGTCAGCAGACATCACCCCAATCGGGTTGAGGTTGCTCTTAAACGGCCCCAATATCACTTTGCGCACCACGCAGGGGGCATCGAGTCGGCGCAGGCTGACCAGGTCACCCATCAGCCGCTTAGACACCTCATACAGGGGGCTAAAAGCAGGGCTAACCTCGGCCTCAGAGGTATTGACCCACACTTCTTTGGTGGCCCGCTGGGGAGAGGTTTCTACGGTACTAAAGAAAACTTCCATCAGCCGCCAGCCCGAGAGCGCATTGGCCTGAAGCGAAGTGTGAATGGCCTCTGGGGTGCGATCGCCGTGCACGTTCAGCCCGTGGTTGAGAATTAAAATGTCTACCTTCTTTAGGGCGTCACGGAGATCGTCCTCGGCCCCAGGCTGCCATGTCCAGCGGGGAATGCCATCGGCGAAGGTGGCGTCAGTTGAGGTGGTGAGGGCAATGGGGCGAGCCTTTTGCCGAACCAGTTCCTGCAGTAGGGCACGGCCCAGGGTGCCCGAGGCCCCCGTCACGGCAACGGTTTTGCCCTTGAGGGAAACAGCAGTGCCCATGAGCTTATCCAGAAAAGTCAGGTAGCCAGCAAAGTAGGCGTTGGTGTCGTCAAAATGATGCCGCCAGTGGTAGGTGCGGTTGACCCGCCAGTTGCCAGGAATAGTAGTGAGTTCGCCGGGTTCGTGGGTCAGGTCGGTGGTCAGCAGCCAGCCCTGGGAACGGGCGATCGCCGCTACCAAAAAGCTCAGGCTATAGAGCGAACCGATCCATAGCCCAGTCACGCCAGTGGCAATGGCTAGCCCCGCCAAGGCCCCGACCATGACAATGGCCTCGGGAGCATCGTTGTAGAGCTGGGCCTGGCGGTAGAGGGTAGGGCTAACGGGGGTAAAGTCTTTTTTGTAGGCTCGATGGTGCCAGTTGTGGAGCCGCATCAGCGGGGGCCAGTAGTGGCTGACCACGTGGTACACATCCCGTAGGGCCTCTGCTATCACAATCGCGATCGCACCCCACAACCCTTGCCAAACAACCGTTTCAAGCGGCATAGATAATTCACACCAAGTCGAGCAATTCACATTCTGACACGACTTGATACGGGGTGCAGGGCAGTAGCACCACAGCAAAGCCCAGGGCCGAAACCCTGGGCTTGCTGCAAACCTTGGAGGAGAGGTCGTTAGGCGCAGGAGGAGCCAGCTCCTAAACTGACGGTTGCTCGTCGGCAGCGGTCGCTGGAGCGGCCCCCACCGGGCGAGACACTTCAATTCCGTTCTGCTCAAACACTACCTTTGGGTCGCTACCCCGCACGTCAATGCGCTTGACCAGCACCTGGCCATTAGCGACGCGCTGACCAGCCCTGACATACTGGCTACCCGCAGAGGTTTCTACCACCGCAAAGTTCTCGTTGCCAATGGTTACGACTCCAGTCACAAGCACCGCTTCGGCCAGAGTAGGCTGAGGGAGAGCCGGCAGGGGTGCCAGGGATGTACCAGGCCCAGCCCCGCCTGGGGCACCAGGAGTCGCGCCAGCCCCGGCACCAGCCCCTGCGCCTGCGCCGCCTGGAGTACCAGGGGCTGCCGCTACAGGTGAGCCAGCGCCACCGCCGCCGCCAGCGACAGTACCCGCTGGAGTCGCAGCACCGGGGGATGGAGAACCGGGTGGGGTGGGTGGAGCCACAACCTGGAGTGGCGGTGGTACGGGCACAGCCGCGAAGGGATCGATGCGGCTGTTATTGATCTGCTGTAGCCGCTCGTTGGGGTCGGTAGATTGAATCAAATCGGCCCGAGCAATAGGCGATAGCTGAGGCGCAACGGGTACCAGAGGTTCAGCAAATTCTTCACCGTTAGCCGCCTGCTCGTCGGGCACTGGCACCGGCTCAATTACGGCGCCTTCGGTAGGAATGTTTTCTTCGATAGTTGTACCCACTTGCCCCGCTCGCTGGGCAATAAAAGCGCCCAGCAGGGGCGTAGAGAGAAGCATGACCCCTAACCCACCCAGGCTCATAATGAGGCTATTGCGAGCCCACTTGCGGCCCCAAAACTTAATGCAGTAGACCAGCAGCACAAAGGGCACAAACAGCGAGAGCAGGCCCCATACTGGGCTGACTCGAAACGCGTCTACCAGGCCAATGATGCCGCCCACGGTAGCCAGCAAAAAACCCAGTACAAACAATACTAAAAACGCGATCGCCCCCATGGCCAAGCCTCCTTGCTTCCTGAGCCGATGTTCCTCAACGATAGCTCAATTCTATCGGCACGGCTCATTTCCTACCGATACAGTGTGATTTAAGCGATTTCGTCTTCGTTAGAGACCATTAGGGTCTGGAGGTGGTTGAGCCCCTGCTTGACTCGTCGCGATACGGTAACGGCGCTAATACCCATGCGCTCAGCTGTTTCTTTTTGAGTTAGGTCGTAAAGAAAGACAAACTCCAGAACTTCGCGGGTGCGCTGTTCTAGCTGATGCAGCGCTTGCTGTAAACGAATTTGATCTTCCTGAGCCAGCTGAAAGCTCTTGTATTTCAGGTCGGGCAAGAGGTCGCCCAGGCAAGCTGATTCTTCGTCCTGCACAGGGGCGTCAAGGCTGAGCAGCGAGCGGTTGCGATTCGCCAGCTTGACGTCTTGCCACTCGGCTATCGAAATGTCGAGAGCGACGGCTATCTCTGCATCGGTAGGGCCTCGGCCCAACTCGACTTGCAGCTGGCGAATCACGCGAGTTGACTGGCTTTGCAGCGCCTGCCATCGACGCGGAATGCGCATTGAGGTGCTTTTGTCGCGCAGGTAGTGCTGAATCTCGCCTCGGATGTAGGGAATGGCAAAAGAGCTAAACGCGTAGCCCTTGCCCATGTCAAAGCGCTCGATAGCTCGAATTAGGCCTAGGCTGCCCACTTGCATCAGGTCGTCAAAGGTTTCGGTCGACTGCTGCAGCCAACGGTAGGCCTCACGGCGTACTAAACCAATATTGAGCTGTACCAGCTGGTTGCGTAAGCTGAGGTCAGGGTTGCTTTGATACTGCCGCAGCAGTTCTAGAGTGTTGCCTTTAGCTTGAAACCGAGAAGTAGCGACCATAGCGATTTCAGGAAATGTCAAAATCCAACTGGATAACCGAGAACTGTGCCTCTAACGGAGTAGCCCTGACCCCCAGGTGATCAACCGACCGACCGCAGGCATGGGCAAATGCCCGCCGCCCTGTCTCTGTCGATTGCGCTTGGTTACAAGACGGCGCATAGACGGTCAGTAAAAATCATGTGCTCGTGATATCAGCCTAAGGTTAGAGGAGAAAACTCACAATCGCGGAACTACGGATTAGCCTGGACTCGCCTACCCAGTATAGAATCTGCTGATTCTATTCTCAAAAGCAGCGGTGGCAGCGGTGAGAAATTGACCTCTGAGGCTGCTATCAGAGCCAGCTGAGGCAGTTTTGAGCCAAGGACAGCCCTTATTTCGCAGGGTTTCCAGCTTTATTCATGAAATGCCCACAGCTCTATGAATTTTTGGTTAAACGATTTGTTTTTTGGCGGGCAGCCCGCCGAAACCTTATTTTCCCTTTGAAGAAATTGTGGCATTCCCGGAGATAGCTGGATTTGATCTCCGTATATTCCTCAGGGGAGAGGTGGAAACGTTACATAAATTTTTGCGCGATTGGGTGTTGTCAGGTTGACCATGGCTCAGGTGCTGGCTTTCTCACCCCGGCCTCATCTACCCCAGAATTAGCTATGAAAAGATAGAGTGAGCTGGCGATCGCCAGTGCTACGTCCCTCATCCTTATGCTTGAGCATGGTTTTCTTTAAGGCTCAGCCCGACTGGCAACAGCCGCACTCTCAGGTCACCCCAGAGAGGATATTTTGGCGACGGCGGCGGTTCATGACTTCTCTAATCGGTGCGGGAGTAGGTTTGGCGGCGGCCTCGGCTGGGGGGTGCCGACGTTCTGCAACCATGGATGCGGATCTGGCGCGCACTCTGGGAGAACCGCTGCCAGAGATAGCTCGCAATCCGGCGTTTGCCGACGCGGGGCGGCAGCCGACGCCTCAGCAGTATGCCAGCAGCTATAACAACTACTACGAGTTTGGCGGCAGCAAAGACATCTGGGCCAGGGCTCAGGCGCTACCTACCGATCCCTGGCGATTGGAGGTGACGGGGCTGGTCAAAAACCCGACGACCTATGACCTGGACGACCTGACCCAGCGCTTTGACCTGGAGGAGCGCATCTATCGGTTTCGCTGCGTGGAAGCCTGGGCGATGGTGGTGCCATGGATTGGCTTTCCAATGCGGGCTTTAGTGGCGGCGGTGGAACCGACAGCGGCAGCTAAATACGTGCGGTTTACCTCCTTCTATGACCCAGCTGTCACCCCTGGGCCCAATCTTGGTTTCGCCCGCGACCTACCCTGGCCCTACACTGAGGGGCTAACCGTAGATGAAATGGCCAACGAACTGGCCTTTTTTGCGGTGGGGGTCTACGGGCGCACGCTGCCCAAGCAGCACGGTGCCCCCGTTCGCATGGTGGTGCCCTGGAAGTATGGGTTTAAAGGGGCCAAGTCAATTGTCAAAATCGAGTTTATGGCCGAGCAGCCCGCCACCTACTGGAACACGCTGGCTCCCAACGAGTACAAGTTTGAGGCCAATGTAGAGCCTGACGTGCCCCACCCCCGCTGGTCGCAGGCAAAGGAGCGGCTAGTGGGTGAAAGCACGGCCCTATTTACCTGGGAGGAGCAGCCGACGGTGATTTACAACGGCTACGGGGAGTGGGTGGCGGGGTTGTATGGGTAGATGGGTGGATGAGTAGATGAGGTAGGTGGGTG
>PYGV01000049.1 GCA_003022385.1 filamentous cyanobacterium CCP3
TCTCAGGATCGGTCGACCCGGTGCGCGACATTGAGGTAATTAACCTGGAGCTAGCCCTCTCTGACCTAGCCCAGCTTGAGCGCCGCATCGATCGCGTTCGCAAGCTGGCCCGCGCCGACAAAGAGGCTCAGGCCGAGCTAGAAATCTTAGAAAAAATCCTGCCGGTACTCAACGAGGGCAAAACCGCCCGCCAGGTGGAGCTGGACGCCGAAGCCGAAGCCTTCATCAAGCCCCTGGGGCTGCTCACCCGCAAGCCCATCATCTACGCCACCAACGTCTCTGAAGACGACCTGGCCACGGGCAACGCCTGGGTCGAACAGGTGCGCGCCGTAGCGGCGGCCGAAAATGCTCAAGTGGTGGTGATTTCAGCCCAGGTAGAATCCGAGCTGGTAGATTTGAGCGATGAGGAGCGCAAAGACTTTTTAGAAGCCCTTGGCGTTGAAGAAGGCGGCCTCAAGACGTTGATTCGCGCTACCTACGAGCTGCTGGGGCTGCGCACCTACTTCACCACCGGCCCTAAAGAAACCCGCGCCTGGACAATTCGCGCCGGGATGGTGGCCCCCCAGGCCGCTGGGGTCATTCACACCGACTTTGAGCGCGGCTTCATTCGCGCTGAAACCGTGGCCTACGACGATCTGGTCGCCGCCGGCTCAATCGCTACGGCCAAAGACAAGGGGCAGGTGCGCAGTGAGGGCAAAGAGTACGTCGTGCAGGAAGGGGACGTGATGCTGTTTCGCTTTAACGTGTAGCCGAGCGTTAGGGTGGGTTAAAAAAACTGGTCGCGATGGTGGTTCGTAGGAGAAAATCTATCTACAATTTGACCCATTAGGGGCACAGCTTTTCTCGCTCCAGGTTCGTAGGACTATTGCCGTGGCTTCACCGCTTCAACCCTATCCTCAGCTGCGCTCAGTGCTGCACCGTTTACAGGGGGTGCCGCCCTGGGCGCTGCTTTCGCTGGTCATGAACGGGCTGCTATTTATTACGGTCGTGGTCATGCTGCGGCAGCTGGGGCAGGCGGGAGATGCGGTACTGCCCCAGGCCAATGCCTTTGCCGCCGACCCCTATACCCCCGTAGCGCCGTTTGAGCCTGACCTGGGGCCGCGCCACAGCCTTGACTACGAGCAGTGGGTGGCCCTGCTGGCGGCGGAGGCGGAGGCAGCGGTCGCCATTAACGCCCCGCGCCAAAATATTTTGCTGGGCGACTCGCTGACCCTGTGGTTTCCGTCCGACATGCTGCCGGGGCGCAAAACTTGGATCAATCAGGCCATTTCGGGAGAGAGTTCGGGAGGGCTGCGCGATCGCCTCTACCTGCTCGACAACACGGCCCCTGAGGCGGTGTTCATTATGGTGGGCATCAACGACCTGATCTGGGGTGGCTCGGAGGCAGACCTGGTCTACAACGTTCGCATGATGATCAACTACCTGCGCGAAACCCATCCCCAGGCGCGGGTGGTGGTACAGTCAATTTTGCCCCACGGCGGCGAGGCCGCTACCTGGGAAGGCCGCGATCGCCTGCAGGCTATTTCCCCCGAGCTAATTCGCACAGTCAACGCCCAGCTCAAGGCCGTGGCCATAGAAACCGACGTTGACTTTCTCGATCTGTACCCGCTGTTTGTCAATGGCGACGGCTATCTGCGAACCGACCTGACCTCCGATGGGCTGCACCTCAACCAGGACGGCTATATGGTATGGCGCACCGCCCTGGCCCTGCTCAACGAGACCGAGTTTCAACCCTAGGCAGGGCGGTAGCGGCCGGGTCGGCAGCCATGGCCCCATTTTCCTGCTGCAGTTGGCCCAACGGTGACATCTGAGAATGGCCTACCACCGGCAGGGGACAGGACCCCGGCAACGGTTGAACGGCGATATTGGCCTCGGTAAAGGTCAACCGGCGATCGCTCTGGGCAATGTCGACCGGAGTTGAGGCCATTCCATAGCAGCGGTTGGGCAGGGTGTAGGTAGCTGTTAGCTGGTACCGGCCAGGGGGCAGGTCAAAAAAGCAGTAGTGGCCGTCGCCGCCGCTGGTGGTCTGATCGGGCCGGGTAAGGTCCAGGGCGGGCACCAGGCGATCGAGCAGCCGCTGGGCCACCGTCAGAGGATTCAGGGTTTGATGCCAGCTAGCGATCAGGTCGCTGTACTGGGCCTGAAGGTCGGGCCGGTGGGCGATCGCAACGACTAAAAACGCCATTAGCCCCTCGCCAAAGGCCGCTGGAGCTGCCGTAATGCGCACCACGACCTGGGGCATAATGTCGCCGGTCAGGGCGTTGGTAATGGTGCCTGCGATCGCCACCCGACGGGGTTTAGAGGCATCGGGCAGGGGCTGATTCAATCGAGGGCTGGGCATAGACATGCTCCCAATGAAGAGTAAATTGCGTAAGCACAGGGAACCTGGCCAGACTGAGAGGGTACAGGCTGAGCAGGTTCAGAACGAGGCGATCGCAGCCTTACAGCCGCTGCTGCAACGCTTTGGCCTGGGATGTAGCGGGGGATATGCCTTGAGGGGGTTGAGACGGTAAAACTTCAGATAAATAGAAGCAGCGGCAGTCCACCTAGACATAAACCTTGGCAGCGCCATGACGGGCCATTTCAAACCGGTGTATCCTAAAGCGTTTGCGCCGCCCTGAGCAGCCCCTTTCAAGCCCAGCTGAGGTTAATCAATCTGAGCAGTGACCGGTTGGTTGCCTTAGACACACCGCGTTAAATCTACTGCGTCAAACCTATTCGCATGGAACTCACGTAGAGTTACGGTCGTTCGCAACCCAAAATTATGCTACTGCGATTCCGCTCTCCGTTAAAGAACCGTTAAATTAAGTTTGCATCACCAGCTCCAGCCGGTAGCGGTAGAGGGCGACAGGCCGATTTTGCGCCTTTAAAAAGTCGGGGTCCTGGGGCGACAGATAAACTGCCGTCACCTGATCGGCCAGCACCCGGTCAGCCGCCTGACGATAGGCGGTCGTGGTCTCGACCTCGTTGAAGTAGAGAATAGCGCCACCCCGAAACACCTGCTGAAACCGCTCTACGGTAATGAATTGGTCGTCTGCCGTTTCTATGCTGCGAGCGGTCACCGTTGACTCAAGCTGACGGTTGCCGTTGAGCAGGGTGAGCTGGCGGTTTGGGTTCTGGGCATCGACTTTCACCGCCTTCACAACCTCCTCGCCCAGGTAGGCGCGGGCCATACTCAACCCGTTAAAGGCGCGATCGGCCACCGTCTGGGGCGCTCCTGTGGCGCTCGGAAGCAGCCCCTGGGCCCGTGGCAGGGTGGCCACAAAACGCACCGGACAGGTCACCGGCTGCCCCAGCCGATCGCCGTTGCCCTCAAAGCCCGGGGTCACCAAATCCGGAGCCAGGGGAGCTGCCAGATCAACCAGGGTGCTGGTCAACTGCCAATCGCCTCGCAGCCAGTCAGGATAGACCAAGTCCCCTTGGGCCGCCGCGAGAGCAGGCTTGCTGCCCCAGTTAGGGAAAGCCGCCAGGCGATCGGCGATCGGCCCCGCCTGGGCCTGGCCACTACACAGTAGCCATACCGTGAGCAGCAGCGTAAGCCAAAACAGGCGGCGGCGCAGAAGCACAAGCAGCGATCGGGGCATAGTCAAAAAAGATGAATTGGCGCCAGTCTTCCTAGTCAAGATCGAAAAGGGTACTGCACATTCTAAAGTATAGAAAACGGTTGAAATTAACAAACTATAGACTGAGGTTTGGCTTAAAAAGTCAGGCTTTGCCTCCGCTGACAAGCGGCTTTAGAAGCCCTCAGCGGGTTAGGGAGATCGTATCAAACCAAAACTCTAACAACCCCGATTTTGCCACCGCTCATCTCCGGTTGGCGACCACGCCATCTGGCCTAAAAGCCTAGCCAGCAGACGCTGCCTCAGATAGGCTTAATACTGCCAGCCCTTGCGTTTACCCCAAAAGGCTTCTGGTCATCCTAAGGCATCTGGTAGTATTGCGGTTTTGCCTCGGCAAAATTGGCGCTATACCTCCCCTGAAATCGCCCTCCCCCTCATTATCGTCACTGTTGAGGAACCTCTTGGAAACTCCCCCCTCTAATACTCAGCCTTTGGATGTGCCTGCGGAACTTACCGTTGCCGAACTCTTAGACCGCTACGCCGCCGGAGAGCGCGACTTTCGTGGTATTCAGCTAATTGGGGCCAACCTGAGCCAGCAAACCCTTAGCGGCGCTAACTTTCGGCAGTCTAACCTGCAAAATACCAACTTTTCTGGGGCAATTCTGGTGGGGGCCAACTTTCGTGAGGCTAAGCTGACCGACGTTAGCTTTGAGCGGGCCACGCTAGTTTTGGCCAACCTGATTGGGGCTGACCTGGCCGATGCCCGTCTGATAGGAGCCGACCTCAGCGAAGCCGGCATGCGCAGCGCCAATCTGGCGCGGGCCGATTTAAGCGAGGCTACCCTACGCGAAACCAACCTTAACGAAGCGGTGCTCGACCACGCCACTCTCCACAGGGCCGTACTCAGCGAGGCCAGCCTGAGCCGGGGCCGCATGCTAGCCACCGACCTACAGGAGGCTAATTTAGAGCACGCCAACCTGACCAGCGCCTTGATGAACCGCGCCATTTTTAAAAAAGCCATTCTGGTCGAGGCGGTGCTGACCGGGGCCACCCTGGAAGGGGCCGATTTTGAAGCCGCCGATCTGAGCCGAGCCAAGCTGTCTAGCACTAATTTGGTCAACGTCAACCTGGCTCGGGCTAACCTGCGCGGCGCTAACTTGAGCTGGAGTTCGCTGCGCGGGGCCAACCTGCGCGGCGCTACTCTATACCGAACCCGCCTGAGCTGGTCTAACCTGAGCGGAGCCGACCTCACCGATGCGGTGATGATTAACGCCAAGCTCGACTACACCAACCTGCGGCGCACTGACGTACAGGGCACCATCATGCCCGACGGGTTTACGATGGGGTCTCAAGACTAGCCCGGCTACTGCGGCGTGGTGGAGCGCTGGCCTGGCTGATTGGCCTGCATGCGCGCTGGTGAGCCCACGAAGGGCCAGTAAACGGCGGTTGACGAAGGCGGCGTGTGGCGCAGGTAGGCCACCATCTGCCGCTGAAGTACCTGTAGCTGGTCTTGAATAGCCGTAGCCTCCAGGTGCAGCAGCGAGGGCAGATAGCTGATCAGGCGATCCTGGCGGGGCAGGCCGCTCTGGCGCAGGCGAGGCCAGGTGGCTAGCCCTTCAGGCACAGTTTGGCTCAGGCGCAGCGACAGCGTAGTAGTCGAGAAAGCGTGGGCTACAGTGGGGCTGAGGGCCGGGGCATAGGCATCGGCCTCTGGGGTCTGCTGCATGACAAAGCTCAGGCTCACCCCCTGCAGAAAAATCCGCAGCGGAGCGGTGGTGACATCGGGCAGGGCCGGCATAAAGGGAATTTGGCCCAGGTCGGCATTGAGGTTGTTGGGGTCACCAACGCTCAGGTGCGACCCACCGACTACGGTAATCAGGTGCTTACTGGCGGGCAGCTGCATAAAGGGGCGCAGTTGCTGACTGGCCATGGGGGTAACGGTATCGTGGGTACCGGCCAGCACCAGGGTTGGCACCCGCACTCGACTTAGCCCAGCCTCGCCAAAGAGAAGGCCGGTGAGAGGGTTGGCCACAATCAGCTGGGTGATGCGATCGTCGCGCAGGTTGGCGTACTTGACGGGCAGGTTTAGGGCGGCACACTGTAGCCAGTCGGCTGGGGAAACGTTGACGGGGTTGAGGGTCTGACAGTAGGAATCTAGCGATCGCAGGTCGAGATCTGCCCCCGCCAGGGCCAGACCGGTGTACCCCCCCAGCGAATGGCCAATAAACGCTACCTGCTCGGTGTTGAGGCGATCGCGCAGGCTGTAGGAATAGAGGTTAATTTTCTCTAGCCGGTCGAGCACAAAGCTGATGTCGCGGGGGCGATCGAGAAACTCGGTGGCCGGCAAAATGCGGCTGTGTACCGCCGCGTCGGGCAGTTCCTCGGCGGGCAGCGACAGCAGGGCGGCCACATTGCTGCCGGGGTGCTCAACCGACACCACCGTCAGCCCGTGGGAGGCCAGGTGCTCGGCCAGGTAGGCAAAGAAGCGGCGGTCGGCCCCAAACCCATGGGAGATGACCACTAGCGGGCCGTGGCTGTCCTCGCTCCAGTAAATGTCAATGGGAATACTGCGATCGCGGTTGTGATCGCGCAGCACCAGCTCCCACCGTTCGACCTCGGAGGGACCGGTCGAGAACGGGTCGGTGCCCAGCAGCGGTACCGGCTCAGCCGTTTCGGCGGCGGGGTCCTTGCGCAGCACGCGACTGAGGGCTTTGCTCTCCATCTGCGCCAGACGAAACTGCGAGGCCAGGGTGAGCAGAGTGGCGACATTGATTTCCAGGGTGTCCTGGGGCATTGCCCGCAAAATGCTCAGCAGGGTCAACCCCGATTCGGACTTCGACACCTGCTCCAGGGTAACGCGCAGATCGGTGGCCGCCAGATTGGGAGCGATCGCCCGCAGAGTGTCGAGCAGCTGCGCGCCGCCGGGGGTGTGCAAAATTTCGTCTAGAATGACCTGGCCCACTTCGGGTTCTAGGGTAATTTCGCCCCCCAGGGCCTGCCGCAGGCTGGCATTGAGCAGCGGGCGGTACAACCGCAGCGACTGCGGTACCTCCCCGGTGGCGGCAAACGCCTCCAGATCGTGCAAGCTTACCGTTTGCGACAGCCGACCCAGGCGCACCGTCACCGACTCTGCCGCCAGCATCGGCAGGGCCGAACTCAAAACGAAGCTGCCCGTCAAAAGGCTGCCCGTAATCAGTAGCCGCCCGCCCCAGCGCCCCAGCGCAGAACGACAACGACTTAGGCGTAACGGGTTAGATTGCACGGCAAAACATACAAACGCAGGAGCAGCGGACTAAAGCAGGCAGCGGCCAGATCTGATCAGAGTGGGTTTACCGTACCCAAATTTTCGCTGTGGGTTAACTTAATCTAAACGACAGCACCCCGCGACGGTGGGGATCGATCGTCAAGTTTTTTTGCGAAAGCGCTAAGCACTGTAACCTCATGGCACGAACGGTTATCGGCATCATGGGGCCAGGGGCCACGGCTACCCCTCTTCAGCTAGAGGTAGCCTACGGCCTGGGTCAGGCGATCGCCTCTATCGGATGGGTGGTACTGACCGGCGGACGGGCGGCGGGCGTGATGGAGGCAGCCTGTCGGGGAGCGCAGGCCGCGGGCGGGCTGACCGTGGGCATTTTGCCCTCGGCCGATGGCACCGATATGTCAGCCGACGTTGACATCCCAATTCTGACCGGGCTGGGCGACGGTCGCAACGTGGTGAATGTGCTGTCGAGCCGGGTAGTCGTGGCCTGCGGGCTGGGGCCAGGCACCGCCGCCGAGATTGCCCTGGCCCTCAAGGCCCAGCGGCCCGTCATTTTGATGGCTATGCCCCCCGGCGCCAGCGAGCTGTGGCAGAGTTTGGCTACGGGGCCGATCGCGATCGCCAGTACCGTTGAGGTCGCCGTAGCGCAAATCCAGCAGTGGCTGGCTCCCTAGGCACGCCGCCCGGCCGCTCAGCTCGCTATCAGCCCAAAATGGCCCTTTTGCAAACGGAATCTGGTGTTGCAGACAACATTACTCGCCCCTTTTGCCATTAATTCGCCGACAATTCGCCGACAATTCGCCGACAATTGGCAAAAACTTCTTTAAGGTAAGGTAAGAGCTACATTCCTCATCTGCTGGTGCCATGACAGACGATCAACCGTCTCCAAAGGAAAATTTTCTCTTCCCGCGCAGCAAGTACTGGGGTGAATTTACGCCGCAGCAGCTGGCCTTTAACGCCAACCTGCAGGAGTTTGCCCAGCGAGTCTCCTTTGTGTGCAATTTAGAAACCGGCGGCAAGATGTCGGCCAACGATGCCTACGACGAAATTAAGCGGCTGTGGAAAGACCTGAAGCAGTCTAAGGCCAATTTGATTGACGCCGTGCCGCCCGAGCTACCGCCCGAGCTGCCGCCAGAAGAATAGGTGAGTGGCTGGGCAGACAGCGCCTTTGGGGCCAAGACAGCGAAAATCCTATAGGCGGCTAAATACTCTTGAATTGCCGCTTGAATATTGACGATGGCCTCTTCCTCGGTATCCCCCTGCGACCAACACCCCGGTAGTCCAGGGCAGGATACGCTGTAGCCTTCCTCAGAGTAGTAAAGCGCTATCGTATATTTAAGCGATCGCATCCTAAACACTTCCCTAGGCCGCCGAGCAAGTGTCACGTTAACAAAATCACATCCCAGTCCAATATTCCCCGCTGAGCTGGGCTTACCCACAGTCTTCTTACCCACAGTCTTACGGTGAGCCCTAAAACGCCGATGAGGCCAGATAGAAACTGATCAAAAAGCCCGCAATGGTTGAAAACGTCACCGAGCCGCCGCCCATTTCGTAGGCTTCGGGCATCATCGTGCTGGCAATCATGGCCAAAATGGCTCCCCCTGCCGTGGCCTGGGCCACCGCCAGCATCCAGTCGGTAGCGATGTTGACCAACAGGCCGCCCACCATCGCCATCAGCCCGCTGAGCAGCACCGCACCGCCCCAAAGGGCCAGGATGCGCTGGGCCGAGGTGCCCGCCTGGCGCATACCAATGGAGCTGGTCATAGCCTCAGGAATGTTGGAGATAAACACCGCCATCAAAAACGACGCCCCGGTGTGGCCCGTGCCCGCGTGAAAGCCAATCACCAGTGCTTCAGGAATGTTGTCGATCAGGGTGCCGATCAAAATGGCCAGCGGGGCAGAACTCTGGGCCAGCTCTTTGAACTGCTGCTCAGAGATGGGAATATCGACCTCGACGCTGTCGAGCACCTGCCGCCGCCACTGATCGTCATCGACCGGGACGGGTTTGGCAGTCGATTGGGTAGTTTCGCGCAGCCGCCGGGCCAAGATGCGGCTCAGCCCGCTGGAGAGCTGGGGGGCGTAGGTGAGCATGGCGTCAAAGTCGGTTTTGTCGAGTTCGTATAGCTCCATGGGGGTTTTGGCCTGCACCGTCGCCGATCGCTCTTCGCCCGTCAGCAGGGCCATTTCGCCAAACATCTCGCCCGCGCCCAGGGCGGCGAGTCGCTGCGACCCCTTAAAGATTTCGGCCTCGCCCTCCACAATCAAAAACATGGAATTGCCGGGCGCCCCCTCCAGACACAGCACTGTACCCGGCTCGACCTGGAGGGGCTTCAGCAGCGGAATAATGGCCTGCATTTCAGAGGGGGAGAGGCTGTGGAGCATCTCGATGTGCCCAATGCGATCGAGCACCTCGGAGGCTTCGTCTTGACGGTGGTGGTAGAGAAAGCGCCGCGACGACGACGGGTGGCGGATAAAGCCGCCCTGGTTGTCGATGTAGGTGACGATGACCGTAAACAGGGTGCCGCCCAGGGCAAACCCGATTACCAGCGGCCAGAAGCCGCTGCTCTGAAAGGCAGGTAGGGTGATGTCGTAGGCAATAGCTGAGAGCAGGGTACCGCTGCCAAAGGCCATGATGGCTGCTGTCAGCGATCGCGCCGGTCGCCAGACAATTCCTAAAACCGCTCCGACCAGCAGACTAGAGGCACCCAACAACCCTTGAAGTAGCGCAGTAAAAGGAACGCTCATTACCGAAATGACAGGGCATTATGACCAGGTTACTGCACAATGCTCCGCTTCCTGGCAAACTAGAGCCTAGGATATCAGAGGTCAATGGTCTGTCTGCTATGAACCCACCGACCCAGCGCCGTCGTCGCCCTAGCCCCAGTCGCCCCTCGCGATCGCGTCCTTCGGGCCGCGCCCTCCGCCGTCCGATTGCCGGATTGTGGCTGCTGTGCGGGCTTCTCTACGCCACCGCCGGCATGATTTTGACCGCCCTGGCTGGCCCCTGGGTGTGGCTGGGCGCCGCAATCGGTGCCGTCGTTCAGAGCCTAGCGCTGGCTGGCCCGGTGGCGCTACAGCGATTTCGCTGGCTCACCGCTAACCTGCTGGTGCTGGGCAGCATCGCCGGGGGCACGGCTCTGGCCGTGGCTCTCTCCATAGCCCTCAACCACCTGGGCACCGACAACCTCGACGACCTCACCCTCGGCCGAGCGATCGCGGAGATCATGCTCTACAGCCTGCTGGCGGTGGGGCTAGCGGTGCTGTGCAGTCTGGCTACGGCCACCCTGGGCGATCGCCTGCTGCGCCGCAACCCGAGCAAGAAAATCAGCCTCCTTTTGGTCGTCACCGCGCTGGTCGGGCTGGCCGTGGGCGGCGGCATTGGGCTACTGATTGCCTAGGGGCTGTCATCAATTAGCCTTTAAAGACTCCATAATCAACGGTTACAGCCCCTAGCCCGTTTTGTTGGATCGGGCGTGGCACCGCTGATATTGAAGGGTTTTCGACCAGAATTGATGACACGCCCTAGAGCTGGTTAGGCAATGTCGTAACGAAAGCTCAGGGTAGCCCAGCGATCGTGGTGCAGGGCATAGTAGTCGGTAGCGCCAGCGCTGGCGTTGAGGTCTTGCAGCAGCGCCTGGGCCAGCTGCAGGGGCTGGCGTACGGGCCGAAAGCCCGTCGCCAAAGCGGGTGGGTTGTTGCCCAGCACTGCCAGGCAGCGCTCAAGAGGTTGCACACTAAAAATAATGTGGGCCTCTACCCAAACCGCCGCCCCCGGCATGGCCCAGCCAGCGCCGTTGGCCGGAAAGGTGAAAATCTGACCAGGATCCAGCGGCGTCGCAGCCGGGGGCACCTCGGCCCCATCGTCGTCGATCGCATCGGGCAGGGTCATCAGGGCCGTGCATTCGCCCCGGCTGTCAAAGCTCATCCAGAGCAGGTGCAGGGGCTGGGTGGAAGTATTGGCCAGACGGTAGCCAATCCGACAGTCGCGGGGCAGCATGATGGGGTTGGTGTCAGCCGCCTTCTGAGCCTGCCGAATGGCCACGGGCCAGGTCGCGGTGGGGCTGCGCTCGGTGGTCTGCACCAGCAGAGGCCTGGGCTTGGGCTGCACAGCCTCCAGTACCGCCGCCGCCCCCACCTGCGAGGCCGCATGATTTTCGGTCAGCCGCACCAGTTTGAGGGCCAGCAGAGACTTCAGGTAAGGGGTCAGGCGATTGACCGCTGTTTTGACCGCCTCGTCACGGGACAGCATGGTGCCGGGCAGCAGGGTGCGATTGGGCGCAAATAGCCCGTAGCTGCTCTCGGCGCCGCGTTCTCCCCACTTAGAGGCTCCCTGATCATCGCCCCCGTTGCCGGGCAGCGCCTCTGCCCCCCCCGGCAGCGCGGCCGTCAGGGTAGAGGTTGGCCCAATTGGCAGGCGGCCAAACAGGCAGTCAGCGGCCCTTTCGCCTGCTGTTACCGACGAAACTAGCGGAATCCCGGCCAGGGCGCTGGTGGCATCAACCCGCTCTACCCGCTTGAGCTGGCCGTCGAGGGCCACAATTAAATCAATGCCCTGCGGCAGTCGTCGCACCTGCTCAAAGATGGGCCGTCCGGCCAGGGCCGAGGGGGACAACGCGCCAGCGCCATCCTCAAGGCCGCCCTCCAGGGATCTCACCAGGGCTTTGAGCCCGGTGCGCGTCTCCAACGCCAGCAACACCGACTGCCCCTTAGCCAGCTCAACCCTCAGGCGAGAGCCAGGCTGCAGGTAGCGCAGCACCTGGGGAGGGACCCCCCCCAACCAAGCCGTCAGGGGACGACTGCTGTCACCGCTGGGCAGCACCACACCTGCCGCCGGAGGCAGCTGAGGCAACAGATTGTAGACCAGTGGGCCAGTGCGCGGAGGCAGGCGATCGCTCAGATAGGGTTGCTGGTCGGCCCCGACCCACCGCTGCAGCCGCTGTCGGGTGCGCTGCAGCAACAGCTGGCTGGTGGGGTCAGGCTCGGTTTCCCAAAGGTTCTGAGTTAGGGCGTAGGTAAACACCCCAGCGCTAAAGCTATCCCAGTGACTCTCCAGTACCAGCCGCCCGACCTGGGCCGCCCGCAGCACCAGCCCCGGCCAGGGCGCAGTCAGGTCAAGGGGTTCCGTTGCCGCCGTCGGCAGCAGACCAGTGGGCACAGTGGGGCGCGACCTGACTCGGGCATTGCCCCAGCGCAGGTAGCCCGCATCCTGGCTGCCTGCGTCGATGACAGTGGTGAGGTTGGCGGTGGCCAGGGGGGCTAGCCGAGCGACAATCTCGGCCTCCAGCAGATCGCCCAGGGCCGGGTTACTTTCGCTGGGCAGGCGGCTGTCTACGGTCACCCAGGCGGCCTGCCCTCCTCCCTGAGCAACAGTTTCGCTCTCGCCCCCCGCTCCAAGCGCAGCGGTCGCGGTGGCGACTTCCGTATTCACCACCCGCACCTGACTGCCGTAGCCGCTAAAGTGCAGAAGCACCACATCCTCTGAGCGAGCCTGCTGCACCAAATGTTCGTCAATGGCGGTCAGAATGCCGTCGCGGGTGGCGTCCTGATTGGTGAGCGTCACCACGTCGCCGGGCTGAAAGCCAAAGCGGTGTATCAGCAGCTGCCGCTGTAGCTCGACATCGGTGATGCAGCCCTTGAGGGCAATGTCTTGCGCTACGCCGGGGTCAAGGGCGCGATCGGGGTAAGCGTTGATGCCAATCAGCAGGGCCAGCCTGCGCCGGGCAGGCTTGGCCAGGGCCTGCTGATACTGGCTAGAACTGGCCAGCAGGGCCGTTCCGCCCAGCCCCAGCGCCCCCAGGGCCAGGCCCGTCTGCTGCAAAAACGCCCGTCGTTTCAGTGTCACCGAGTTGATTGCATCCTAGTTGGTAGCGTTGACCTTAGCCAATGGCTTCGGGAACCCGCATGGCCTTGGCCAACTCCGCCGCCACCTCAGGTCGAGAAAATTCGGGCGGGGGGAGTTCGCCTCGGCGCAGCATCTCACGCACTTTGGTACCCGATAGGTGAATCCGCTCGTCTTTGGTGCTGGGGCTGGTTTTCGAGGTTGCCATGCCCCCGGTGCGAGTGCAGTAAAAGGCGTGCTCAAACTTCATCGGCACAATGCCCAACTCCGTCGGCTCAAACTCATCGAAGATGTGTTGGGCGTCATAGGTGCCGTAGTAGTCGCCCACCCCAGCGTGGTCACGACCCACAATAAAGTGAGTGCAGCCGTAGTTCTTGCGAATTAGCGCGTGGAAAATCGCTTCCCTAGGCCCAGCGTACCGCATTGCGGAGGGATTGATCGCAAGAATCACCCGATCCTGCGGGAAGTAGTGCTCAAGCATGATTTCGTAGCAGCGCATGCGCACATCGGCGGGGATATCGTCCGACTTGGTAGCCCCCACCAGCGGGTGCAAAAACAGCCCGTCGACGGTCTCCAGGGCGCATTTCTGGATGTATTCGTGGGCGCGGTGTATGGGGGTTACGGGTCTGAAAGCCAACGACGGTCGTCCAGTTGCGATCGCGGAACATGGCCCGGGAGGCCGCTGGGTCAATCTGGTAGGCCGGGAATAGGGGATGGGGATCGCGCTGCAGCAGCCACACGGGGCCGGCCAGGTTCACGTCTCCCTGGTCGTAGACCACCTTGACGCCGGGGTGATTTTCATCGTCGGTGCGGTAGACATTGACGGCTTCGCGGGTTTTGTCGTAAGTATATTTTTCTTCTAGCTCTAGCACGCCGACAAAGCGCCCGCTGGGGTCATCCAGGCGCACCAGGCTGCCCTCCTGTAGGGGGGCGGCGATCGTCTCACTGACCGACAGCGTCACCGGAATCGCCCAAGGCAAACCATTGGCTAGGCGCATGTCGGTCACCACAGGGTCGTAGTCGGCTTTTTTCATAAAGCCGTTCAGAGGGCTGAAGCCGCCGATGGCAATCATCACCAGGTCAGAAAAGGCCCGCTCATCTAGGCTCACCCGCGGCAGGGTATCGGCCTGGCCCAGGAACTGAGCCTGTTGGTCGGGCGACGCCAGCCGATCGATCAGGGTGCCGCCATGGGGGGCAATTCCGTCTTTGTGTAGAGTCATTGAGATACCGCTGCCTTCTGCTGTAGATGAAACGAAGAAAAGTTAGAGCCGGGTTACTCCCGTATCATTCAGGACAACCCCGGTTTTCCACCGGGGAATTGGGGTTAACGCCTTGTTCTATAAAATTACATCTTGGTACCAATGTCACCCAGTTAGGGACAGGCCATCGCCGCAGGTCCTCAAACCCGGCGGCCCAATTAATCACGATTAATTTGCTTCCAAAGCGGGTGCGAGGGTCCCTGGGCGGCGATGCGATCGCGCAGCCGCTCCAGCCGCAGCCGCTCGTCCTTGGTCATGCCCCAGAGAATATAGCGGCTCTCGGCCACTAGCAGGGCCACGGTTAACCCCACGCACAGCCCTAGCCCCAGAGCAGCAGGGCGGTTGTAGGCCAACCCCAGCCGCACCGTTGACCAGGTAAAGTACTCCTTCAGCTGGGCAATTTCGGGCCGCAGGCTCCATAGGCTGAGCGGGGCTACCGTCAGCCACAGCAGCGCACTCACCGCCCACCAGCGGCGCAGCATGATTGTCCGCAGACGCTCCAGGGGCGCAGGAGAGGCGGGGATAGCCATGGCAAATCCTTTAGCTTTGCGCCTCGGGCTGAGGGTTGACATCCTCGGGGTCACTGCTGTAAGCCTGCCCCGTGCGCTCTCGCCACAGCGCCAGCAGCGAGCTGGCCACAAAAATACTGGAGTAAGACCCCGCCAAAAAGCCCACAATGAGCGCCAGGGCAAAATATTTCAGCGTCTGGCCGCCAAAGATGAAGATGGCCACCAGAGGCAGGATCGTAGTCAGCGAGGTGTTGATCGAGCGGCCCAGGGTTTGGTTGACGGCGCTGTCCACGATGTCGTTGATGTGGTTGCCGGGGCTGAGCTTGAGGTTCTCGCGCACGCGATCGTAAATTACCACCGTGTCGTTGACCGAGAAGCCCACAATCGTCAGCAGCGACACAATAAACAGACTGTCAACTTCGACCCCTAGCACCAGCCCCAAAACGGCAAACACCCCAGCGGTAATAATTACATCGTGGGCCAGGGCCAGAATCGCCAGCAGCGCGTAGTCGAGCTTAAAGCGCAGGCTGAGATAGATCACAATACCCGCAAAGGACACCAGCAACGCCAGCAGCCCCGACACCAGCAGCTGCTTACCAATCACCGGACCCACCGAGTCGATCTGGGTAGAGCTGGCGTCGAAGGGGCCAATGGCCTCGTTTAGCACACTTTGCAGAGTAGTGCGCTCATCAACATCCAGCGTGCGGGTGCGCACAGAGAGCACCTGCTGGTCGTCGCCTAGCACCTGAAGACTGCTGGAGTCGAGCCCCTGCTGCCCAAGCACCTGCCTGACCTCCGATAGATCAAGCGCTTCGGTGCAGCTATCGGTCGTCACGCAGGTGCGCGTTAGCTGCAGCCGGGTGCCGCCAGCAAAGTCAAGCCCGGGCCGCAGCGGGGCCCCAAACTGCTGCCACGAAATGGCCATGGCCACCAGGCTGGCCAGTACCAAAGCCCCGGAGATGGCCCACCACAGACGGCGCTGCTGAATAATGTTGAGCTTCATGGGCACTCCTAGGGGCGAACAGGATTGGGGCGAACACTGCTTAGACCGGGGCAAAACAGACTGGGTCGCCGAAACTGGGGCAGGCTGATGGCCAAAAACATCAGGGTGCGGGTACAGGTCAGCGCCGTAAACATGCTGATTAGCACGCCGATGCCCAGGGTGAGGGCAAAGCCTTTGACCAGCCCCGCCCCAAAGTAAAACAGCGCCAGACAGGAAATTAGGGTAGTGACGTTGCCATCCAGAATGCTTGAAAAGGCGCGGAAAAAACCTGACTCAACCGAGCGGTAGAGGGTTTTGTCTGACCTCAGCTCTTCGCGGGTGCGCTCAAAGATCAGCACGTTGGCATCTACCGCCATGCCAATGCTGAGAATAAATCCGGCAATGCCCGGCAGCGTCAGGGTGACCCCCAGCAGGTTAAAGGCCGCCCAGGTGAGCAGCGCATAGATAATCAGGGCGACGTCGGCCAGTATGCCAGGTAGACGGTAGTAGACCGCCATAAACACCAGCACCAGGGCCAGCCCCACCAGCCCAGCATAGAGGCTGCGCTGAATGCTGTCGCGCCCCAGGGTAGGGCCAACGGTGCGGTTTTCAACGACTTCGACCGGCAGCGGCAGGGCACCGCCGCGAAGCTGAATCGCCAGCTCATTGGCCGACTCGGCGGTGAAGCTGCCCGATATCTCTGCCCCACCCCCGGTGATCCCGGTTTCGGCGTACTGAACGTTGACTTGGGGGGCGCTAAGCAGGCGGTTGTCTAGGAAAATGCCGATCGCACGGCCCGTACCGGCGATCGCCTTGGTCAGCTCAGCAAAGCGGTTGCCGCCCTCGTTGTTAAAGCGAATGGAGACCACCCAACGACCGGCGCTGTCGGTACCGGCGATCGCATCGGTGAGCTGGTCGCCACCCAGGCTACTGGGCTCAAACAAATTGGCAATGGCGGCTTCGCTGGCCTGGATATCGGACTGGAGCCGCTCGATGCGGACCTGGGTTTCAGCCTCGACGGAAGCCCCCTCGGGCAGGCTGGCCTGGAGCGCGGCCTGCTCGCCCAGATGGCCCTGCAGAACCTGATTTTCGATCGCTAGCTGTTGGTCGGTTCCGGCTCGCTGGGCGCGAAACTCCAGCTGGGCGGTGCCCCCCAGCACCCGCTCGGCCTGCTCGGGGTCGCTGACGCCGGGCAGCTGCACCAGCAGCTGGTTGTTGCCCAACTGCTGCACCACCGCCTCCGATACGCCGAGGCCGTTCACTCGGCCTTCTACGACACTCTGCACGACCTCCATGTCCCGTTCAGAAATGGAGGGAATGGCGGCGGTGGGCTGCACCTGAATGGTGAGCTGAGACCCGCCACGCAGGTCTAGCCCCAGACGGGTGGGTATTTGGGTGATCACCACCACGGCGGCGATGGTGAGCGCCAAAATAACCCCTAGCCAAGCTCGATATTTTGCCATTGCGGGTGCTGCGGTGAGGGTACGAAGGGGAGGATCTTCCCTGGAAATGGTGGTGGGCAGTGCCCACCCTACAGGGTTTTGGGGTCGGGTTGAGACCTACCCCTAGACCTTGAGGGCGACCATGTTTTCGACGGCGGCCTCAATCTGCTTGGGCTGCACGATGGTCAGTGTTTCTAGCTTACCGTTGTAGGGGGTGGGTATGTCTTGAGATGACAGCCGCACCACCGGGGCATCGAGCTCGTCAAAGTAGCGATCGTTGATAGAAGCGATAATTTCAGCGCCAATGCCGCCGGTCTTCATGCACTCTTCGACAATGATGACGCGGTGGGTCTTTTTAATCGACTGACCAATGGTGTCAAAATCGAGCGGCTTGAGAGAGATTAGATCGATCACCTCCGGGTCAAGCCCCTTCTTCTCCAGCCCCTTGACCGCCTGCATCACGTGGTGGCGCATGCGAGAGTAGGTGAGAATGGTGACGTCTTTGCCGGACCGCACGATTTCGGCCTTGTCGAGCGGCACCACGTACTCGTGGTTGGGCAGGTCTTCTTTGAGGTTGTAGAGCAGCACGTGCTCAAAGAACAGCACCGGGTTGTCGTCGCGAATGGCGGCCTTGAGCAGACCCTTGGCGTTGTAGGGGGTAGAGCAGGCGACGATCTTGAGCCCCGGCACCGCCTGGAAGTAGGCCTCTAGCCGCTGGGAGTGCTCAGCCCCCAGCTGACGCCCCACGCCGCCCGGACCCCGAATCACCATTGGGATTTTGTAGTTACCGCCGGAGGTATAGCGCAGCATGCCGGCGTTGTTGGCTATCTGGTTAAAGGCCAGCAGCAAAAAGCCCATGTTCATGCCCTCAATGATCGGGCGCAGGCCGGTCATCGCCGCCCCTACCGCCATGCCGGTAAAGCTGTTTTCGGCGATCGGGGTATCGAGCACGCGCAGTTCGCCGTACTTGTTGTACAGGTCTTTGGTGACTTTGTAGGAACCGCCGTAGACGCCAACGTCTTCGCCCAGCACAAAGACGGTGTCGTCGCGGCCCATCTCTTCGTCGATGGCCTCGCGGAGGGCGTTGAATAAGAGGGTTTCTGCCATAGTTGGGTGTAAGTGGGTGGATGAGTGGATGAGTGGGCGGGTGGATGGGGCATTCGCTGCCAGCTACCCCAGGCAACTCTCAGGCCAGTGTCGTGCCGCAATCCACCGCCCAGGAAATAGGCAACGTGACCAATCCCCAAGGGCCAAGATTTTCGCCCTAATCCTCGGCGAAAATATATTTATAGAGGTCGTCGGGGCTCGGTTCAGGGCTCTCTTCAGCGAAGGTGAGGGCGTCGTCGATGGTGGTTTGAATGCGATCGCGCACCTCCTTGAGCGTCCCTTTCTCGGCCAGGTTGTGCTCGACCAAGTAGGCCTCAAATCGCTTGATCGGGTCGCGGGCCAGCCAGGCCTCTTTTTCGGCCTTCGATCGCAGCTCGTCGGGGTCGGCCAGCGAGTGGCCCCGAAAGCGATAGGTGAGGCACTCAATCAGAGTGGGGCCTTCGCCCGCTCGGGCTCGGGCGATCGCCTCCTGAGCGACGGCTCGCACCGCCATCACGTCCATGCCGTCGACCTCGATGCCGGGCATACCAAACACCGAGGCTTTTTTATAGATCTCGGGCTGGGAGGTGGCCCGCTCGTGGGCCATACCAATTGCCCACTTGTTGTTTTCCACCACAAACAGGATCGGCAGCTTCCAGAGCGCTGCCATGTTCAGGCATTCAAAAAACTGGCCGTTGTTGCTGGTGCCATCGCCAAAGAAGCAGGCGGTCACCTGGTCGGCACCAGCATCGCCCAGGGCATCGCGGCGGTAGCGCGACTGAAATGCCGCCCCCAGGGCGACGGGAATGCCCTCGCCAATAAAGGCAAAGCCGCCCAGCAGGTTGTGTTCGCTCGAAAACAGGTGCATCGAGCCGCCCCGACCCTTGCTACAGCCGGTCTCTTTGCCAAACAGCTCGGCCATCACGTTTTTGGCGGGCACCCCGGCGCTGAGGGCGTGGACGTGATCGCGGTAGGTGCTGCACACGTAATCATCCGGGCGCAGCGACTTGATCACGCCGCTGGAAACGGCCTCCTGACCGTTGTAGAGGTGCACAAACCCGAACATTTTGCCCCGGTAATACATCTCGGCGCACTTGTCTTCAAAGAAGCGCCCCAAAATCATGTCTTCGTAAAGGACCAGCCCTTGCTCGGGGGAGATTTGGGCCGGGGGAGCCTGAAATTGGGGTAACGTCCGTTCTTGAACCATGGATTTTGCTGGGTCCTACGCCGCGATGTCCAACATTTGACTATACCGAAAAGTATCCCTCCTGGGCAGAGACCGGGTCGGGATATGCCCACTATCATACTGAGAGAGTTGCCCAGCAACGGTGTTCCGTGCTGCTTCTTAAGCGCACCTAGGAGCCGCACTCAAAAGCCGCATTCAAACCTTAGACCCGTCCCGGGGCTTACTTCTGGTTTCCCTAGCCTTTAGCGTCCCCATGAGGGCAAGCCCGCAGGGCACCATACTATTTACTACTGCCACGGCTAACCTACCCTGCCAGAGCGGAGACAGAGGATCTTTATTTAATCTTTAAGCTCGTGCTTCAGGAGCCGCTTCTAAGTGAGTTTTTAATGGCCCGAAAATCAGCATTTACAGCCCCTAGCTTGGGTTGCTTTGGGACAGGAGTGGCAACGCTGATGGGCTCAGGCCTGTCGCAAACGTGATGACACGCCCTGGGGTGAAGGACGACCTTTTGAGAGGCGATCGCAGCCAGCCATCCCTGTGGCGTCGCCATCGAGGTCAGTCTGATCGGCTGGATCGCTCAAGGATAGCCGCTACCTCTGACGGCAAAGGCGGACATGTGTTATAAACTTCACTTTTGACCTGGTTTGGGGGCAAACGCGATAGGGTGTAGCTATTTCCCCTGGCCTTAACCAGCGAATGGACCAGCGAATGGAATGGTGACAATCGGCATAGGCGAGCAATCGACCGTAAACCGACCTCGGGGCAACGCTGGCACTAGGCCACAGAGAAGAACAGAGGGGCAGATCCAGGAGCGCAGGTTGGCTAACTGAGGTTATAAAGAATGGATTTTGGCCCCCAGTGGCGGTTAAAAATTCAGCGGGTTGAGCAGTCCGCAACAAATCTTTTTGGATACTATTTCGAGTGAATTCGCTGTTGGGGACGTGAGCCGTGCAAATTCCGCTAGATTACTACCGAATTCTGGGGTTACCCATTCAGTCGACCGCCAATCAGCTAGCTCAGGCCCACCGCGATCGCGGCCTGCAGCTACCCCGACGCGAATTTTCGGCCACCGCCATTGAGGCTCGCAAACAGCTCATTGACGAGGCCTACGCCGTTTTGTCGGACCGCGATCGCCGCCGCGACTACGACAGCAAGTTTTTGGCCAGCGCCTACACTGTCGACACGGGCGATATGGGTCCAGACCCGCTCACCGAGGGGCGCATTCCGGGCCTGGAGGTGAGCGCCGACGTGGGGGAGGCGGCGCTGCGGTCGCTGGCGACCGAACCCGGCGGCAGCGAGGCCCAAAGCTCCAAAATTGAAATTGACTCCGACCAATTGGTGGGAGCACTGCTGATTTTGCTGGAGCTGGGAGAATACGAGCAGGTGCTGCAGCTGGGTCAGCCTCAGCTCAGCAACCCCTACGCCAACGGGGGGATGGCTAGCCCCGCCCCCGCCCAGGACGATGTGGTGCTCACCCTGGCCCTGGCCTGTTTAGAGCTGGGCCGCGAGCAGTGGCAGCAGCGTCAGTACGAGATTGCCGCCGAATCACTGCAAACGGGCCACGAACTGCTGGCACAGGGCAATCACTTTCCGGCCATTCGGGCCGAAATTCAGACCGAGCTGTACAAGCTGCGGCCCTACCGCATTTTGGAGCTGCTGGCCCGGCCCCTCGACCAGACCCGCGAGCGCCGTCAGGGGCTCAAGCTGCTCAAGGCTATGCTCGAAGATCGAGGCGGCATTGAGGGCAGCGACGACGATCTCTCGGGGCTCGCGATCGACGACTTTCTGCGGTTTATTCAGCAGCTGCGCGACTACCTGACCGCCTCAGAACAGCAGGAGCTGTTTGAGCACGAGGCCCGCCGCCCATCTCCCGTGGCCACCTACCTGACGGTGTACGCCCTACTGGCCCGAGGGTTTGCCCGCCACCAGCCCGCCCTGGTGCGCCGGGCCAAGCAGCTGCTGCTGCGCCTGGGCGGTCAGCAAGACGTGCATCTGGAGCAGGCCGTGTGCGCCCTGCTGCTGGGCCAGACCGAAGAGGCCAACCGCGCCCTGGAGCTCAGCCAGGAGTATGAGCCGCTGGCCTATATCCGCGAGCACTCGCGCCAGTCGCCCGACCTGCTGCCGGGGCTGTGCCTCTACGCCGAGCGCTGGCTCAAAGACGAGCTGTTTCCTCACTTCCGCGACTTTAAAGACCAGGAGGCCACCCTCAAAGACTATTTTGCCGATGCCCAGGTGCAGGCTTACCTGGAGACGATGCCATCCAGCCCCGGTGCGGCTGAGCCTCGCTGGTCCCAAGCTGGGGCGCAGATCCCTGCGCCCCAGCTTGGGACGTCACCCCAGGGCACTGCCGCACAGTTTTCTGTCGAACCGTTTCCGACAATTGAGGGATCGCTGCCGATTGGGGCTCCCACGATGCCGGTTACGCCGTCCCGTCATGGCGGCTCCCCAACAGCCCGGCCCGAGGCGCGACCCGAGCGGGGCTACGGCAGCAACGGCAATGGTGCTTACTCGGCCCCGATCGGCAGTGGCGCCCTGACCCGCAACGGCAGCCGCCGCCACAGCCCGCCCGATCCCTGGACTCAGCCAGGTGACTCGGCTGGCCCCAGGGCCGCAGGCTTTGATTTTCGCGATGATGAGCCGGACGATCTCTCGGTGGCCGAGCGGGTAGCCCAGCTTTCCCCAGAGGGGAAAATGACGGCAGCGGGCGATCGCGAAACGGCCAGCCCGTCTCCCATTGGCCCTCGCCCGGTGGCAGTCGCCGCCGCCGACACGGCCCTGGCGCCGGGGCAGGCCTTTCCGCCTGGGATAGCGCCCAGTTCGCGCGATCGCCGCCCCGCCCCGCGCTGGGGACGCCTCGCCCTGGTAGGGGCCGCAGGCATCGTCGGCGTCGGCATTCTGGGCTTTGGCACCATGCGGGCGCTGAGCTGGGTCACATCGGCCTTTAGCGGGCCGAGAATATCGGGTCAACCTCTAGCCATTCGCGTTGACCAGCCGGCCTTTGAGATTCCAGAAGCGCCACCAGCTGCCACCGAAATTGGCGTCAACGATATGGCCAGCCGGGTGATTAACGACTGGCTAGAAATCAAGCGGCAGGCATTGGGTGAAGACTACCAGGGCGATCGCCTTGACGATATTCTGCTAGAGCCGGTTCTGACTCAGTGGACCCGTCGGGCCGATGCCGCCGTTCAAGAAAGCTGGTATTGGGAATATGAGCACAACGTTGAGGTGGAGTCGGTGACTCCAGATGACCCCACCGCCGACCAGCTCCAGGCGGTGGCCGTTGTGTCTGAGAAGGCGCGGCTGTTCGAGTTTGGCGTTGAAAATGCCAGCGCCGCCTACGACGACACGCTCAGAATGCAGTACGACCTCGTGCGCCAGGATGGCAAGTGGTTTGTGAAGGGAATGACTAAACTGGCGGATGCGAATTGAGTAGATGGGTGGATGGGTAGATGGGACATTAGTTTCCTAACCGCTGGATTAGTTACCGTAGACGCCTACGGCGAAGGCAGAAGTTCGGCAATCTCTCCGGACGGGCGGGGCCTAACTGTGTTTTGATAGAATGCTGTTCGTAATAACCTCGAACCTGAATGCCAGTAGATAGCCCGCCTGCTCCCCAGCCTCCCCTGGTGCTCGACACCCTCACCAATCCAGGCCTGCCCAACGACGAGTGCCCGCGTCGGGCGCGCATTCAGCTCGATTTGCTGCTGCTGGCGATCGAGGCGCTCGATCTGGGCGGCGGCGAGGCCATGCTGGCCATTTCCCGCGAGCTAGCCCTGGAGAGTCTGGTAAAAAACCGTGTGCACCTGTGGCTGCTGCGGGGCACCAACCCAATGCGCCGCTACAGCCAGCGCCGCCCCCTTTCAATTGAGGAGGCCAAGGCTCTGGTGATTATCATTTGCACTCTGGCGCGACGGCTGACGGTGCTGGTGCGCCAGCTGCTGGTGGGGTATCAACAGCTGGCCGACAGGCAGCTTTCACCCCAGCATCACTTTCGCCTGGCCGACTACCTCAGCCGCTTTCGCAGCCACTTTCGGGCTCGCATGAACTCCCGCCGGGCTGGGGTGATTGCCTACAGCACCGACGAAAAGCTCGACGAGCTAGCGGTTCAGCTTTTGCAACAACTGCTGCTGTGCTCGGGGGTGCTTGGTCCCCAGCGCCTCTGGAGTAGCCTGTTTGACGGAGAAGTATCATGACCGTTCAACGGCAGTACACCCTGCCCCACTGCAACCTGGTTTTAGAGGGGCTGAGCGCCGACGTCAACGACCCCCTTTCGCCCCTGGCGGTGCTCATGAATGCCGAGTGCCACCTGCCCGGTGCCACCGATGCCACCCTGGCCGGTGGGCGGGAGTTTTTAGATAGCCTGGTGGCCGCCGTTAGCCGCTACGGGCAGCAGTTGCTCAGCGGGGTGCCCTACCCGGACCGGGGCACAACGCCTCCCATCGTAGAAATTAAGCCGGGGGAGAGTGACTACCACCACCTGCTTGTGCATCAGCAGCCCCTGGGTGAACCCCTCAGCGATATCAATGCCCAGCCGCCGCTCGATGTCAAACTCACTACGGTGCAGTTCTATGACCTAATGGAGGCCGTCGATCAGCTGCTGGCCGACACCCAAACCCTGCCTGACCTGACGGCTCAGTTTCAGGCCGTGTCGCGGCGGCTGGTGCAGCCCACTGAGCCCATGGCCCAACGCGCTGCCCCTGCGGCCCTGGGGGCCGCTGTGC
>PYGV01000294.1 GCA_003022385.1 filamentous cyanobacterium CCP3
GTAGACGGGCACTCCCTTCCAGCGCAAGTTGTCGATCTCAAGCTTAATGGCGCTAAAGGTCTGCACCGTCGATTCGGGGTTGGCCCCTTCTTCCTCGCGATAGCCCGGCACCGCCTGCCCCTTCATCCAGCCGCCCGAGTACTGACCCCGCACCGCCGCCTGGCTGATGTCGTCGATGTCGCTGAGGCGAGTGGCCTGGAGCACCTTGGTCTTTTCGTTGTGAATGCTGTCGGCATCAAGGGAGTTGGGGGCCTCCATGGCCGTTAGGCAGAACAGCTGCATCAGGTGATTCTGCACCATGTCCCGTAGGGCTCCGGCGGTCTCGTAGTAGCCTGCCCGCCCCTCTAAGCCCACGGTTTCCGCCACGGTGATCTGCACATGATCGACAAACTGCCGGTTCCACAGGGGCTCAAAGATGGCGTTGGCAAACCGAAACACCATCAGGTTTTGAACCGTTTCCTTACCCAGGTAGTGGTCGATGCGGTAGATCTGCCGCTCTTTGCAGACATCTTGCACCACCCGGTTGAGCACTCGCGCCGAGGAGAGATCTTTGCCAAAGGGCTTTTCAATAATTAGCCGCTGCTTATCGGGGTCTTCAAGCATGCCCGCGGCCCCCAGCTGCTGGGTGGCTTCGCCAAAAAAGCGCGGCGCTACCGATAGGTAAAATACTCGGTTGCCCTGGGTGCCCCGCGTTTGGTCAAGCTCGGCCAAAAAGGTCTTGAGCGATTTGTAAAAGTCGGGGTCATCAATGTCACCGGGGCAGTAGAACAGGCCGCGGGCAAAGTCTTGCCAAATCGCCTCAAAGCCCAGCCCGTTGCCAAACTCTTCGACCCCCTCCCGCAGGTGCTCGCGGAAGAATTCGTGGCTCCATTCGCGCCGGGCCACGCCCACGATAGTCAACTCGGGGGGTAGTCGCCGCTCGCGCCGCATCTGATAGATAGCGGGCACAATTTTGCGCTGGGTAAGGTCGCCTGAGGCCCCAAAAATAACTAAAATCTGCGGTTCAGGAATGCGGTCTTGTTGAAGACCGACGCGCAGCGGATTTTCGAGCAAAGACACCATAATCGTGTGGGGTAAAAGGCTAGGGGGTTAAGCGTTAAAACCAAATGTTGAGCTTGAATTGCGGAGCACCGCTGGGGCACCTCAAGCCGCGTCATGACTACGTATAGGTAACAGAAACCGCAATCTATATTGACAGCAGATTTTACAAATTTAGTCAGACTACAGACCGTCTTAATTAACCAACACCGAAAGCGTATTGAAAGTAACGAGCTGGGCTATCAACGGTAAAACTGACTACAGTTCAAGCCTGGAGCAAAAAGCTTAAGGCAGGTTTAACAGAACACAGCTTGAGCTAAGTGCTAAGCAAGGTACTTTGACGGCGGCTGTGGTCTTGAATGAATGACTCTACAAGAGCAACATCATCGGTGCTGCCCACAATAAAGGGAGTGCGCTGGTGAATCTCACCGGGCATCACGCTCATGATGTCTTCGTGGCCGGTGCTGGCCCGTCCGCCCGCCTGCTCAATTAAAAAGGCTAGCGGTGCCGTTTCGTACAGCAGCCGCAGTTTGCCCTCGGGCTTTTTGGTCGTGCCGGGGTAGAGGAACACGCCGCCCTGGGTTAAGATGCGGTGAAAGTCGGCGACCAGCGCCCCGGTATAGCGGGCCGAGTAGCCGTCGTGGCGATGGACGTAGCGGGTAAAGTCACGAATGGCGTCTTCCCACTGCCAGAAGTTGCCTTCGTTGACGCTGTAGGTAGGGCCGTGGGCTGGCACTTGAATGTCTTCAGTAGCCAGAATAAACTCGCCCAGGCTGGGGTCGAGCACAAAGGCGTGGACGCCGCGACCGATGGAGTACACCAGCACGGTGCTGGGGCCGTAGAGGATGTAGCCTGCCGCCAGCTGCTGATGGCCGTCCTGGAGCAGGTCAGCCCCGGTGTGGTCGAGGTCATCGCTCTGCTGTCGCCGAATGGAGAAGATGGAGCCGACATTGAGATTGATGTCGACGTTGGAGGAACCGTCGATGGGGTCGTAGAGCAGAGTATATCGCCCAATCGGGCAGTTTTCGGGGATGTAGTAGGGTTTGTCCATCTCCTCGGAGGCGAGGCGGCAGACCAGACCGCTCTGCTTAAACACCGAGATAAACACGTCGTTGGCGTAGATATCCATTTTTTTGACGGCTTCGCCCTGGACGTTGATTTCGCCAGTAAAGCCGAGGGCCGACTCCATCAGCCCGGCGCGGCTGAGGTGGCGGGCGATCAGCTTGCCGGCCAGGGCAATGCGGTTCATCAGGGCGCTGAGGTCTTGGGCCTCGGGGCCAAAGCTGTGCAGCTGTTCGAGGACGTGGCGGGCAAGGGTTTTGCAGTCGCGATCGAGGGCAAAGCCAGAATCGGCAGGTTGGTAGTCGGCCATCGTAGGGGTCCTTTGTTGAGGTCAGGGTAGCGGCGGCCAGAGGGAGACAGTTCTTAGGTTGCGTCTATAGGTTGCGGTTGTAATCTGTCTTTATGGTAAGAAGGCTGGCTGGGTTTGATGGCAACCTTTAGAGACACTTTAGAAATGAGGGGCGGCTGAGAGCGCTGAGCGATGGCTGAGGTGAGGGGCAGGATCGCCGATTTCAGCCGGACAGGCGGGACGCCTATCCCACAAGGCAAGGCAGTTTGACCCGGTGGGCTGAACACATCTGCGCAACTACTCAAAATGCGCCCAGTTGTAACCATGATTCGCCCAGAGGCTCAGGCGGCTTCCGCGTCACCCAACCACCCTAGCACTAGTGGATTGACCAGCTCTGGGGCTTCATCCTGAGGGCAGTGACCCACACCCGCCAGTTCTTCTATCGCTTTTACCGCCGGAAAGTCAGCCAGGGCACGACCCAGCGCTACCGGTTCCCAGGGATCGTCCTGGCCCCAGATAATCCACACTGGGCACTGGAGCTGGGGCAGCAGATCTTCGGGCAATGGCCCCTGGGAGTAGCGCACAAAGGCTAGAAATACGTCGGCAGCTCCGGTGGTAAGCGCGGGAGTCAGAATGGCTTCGACCAGCTCGTCGGTAATCGCCTCAGGGCGACGGTAGGCCTGCCCCAGCAGGTTGCGAATCACCTGGCGCTGGGCAATGCGGGAAAAGAAAAAGCGGCCCACTGGCGCGTAGCCCAGCAGATTTTGCACGATCGGGGTGCTGAGGCGCTGGTGCCAGGGAATTTCGCTGCGGCGACGCTCGTGCAGCATCCGAATAGAGCAGTTGAGCATAACCACGCCCTTGACCCATTCAGAGCCGTCTACAGCAGCCTGAAGGGCGACAATACAGCCAATCGAGTTGGCCACCAGGTACGCGGGCTGGCCGATGACCTCACGGCAGAAGTCAAGAATCTGTTGGCCCCAGGTTTCAAACGTGTAGGGCAGGGGATCGTTGGGGGCAGGCTTGTCGGAGAGGCCAAAGCCAAGCAGGTCGATCGCGTAGGCCTGATACTGCTCGCCATAGACCGGCAAATTTTTGCGCCAGTGATCGCTAGAGGCCCCAAATCCATGAATGCAGACCACCGGAGTACCCGTGGTGCCAATCTGCTGGTAGCGAATGGACAACCCCTGCCATGACCAGGTTTTGACGGCGGGGGTAGCGAGAACGGTAGTCACGGGCATTGCCTCTCAAACGACTCAGGCTAGCTTTACACTCCTTAACCCTAGCGAAAAGGGTGAGTTTCAGCCAGCGTCGGCTAAGAGCGAGCCGATTCGTTGATCACCGCGATCGCCCACAGGCAGCCCAGCAGCACCAGCGATCGCACCAAAACCTGCTCTAGCAAAAACGCGATCGCCCCAGCAAGCAGGGGCAGATCAACGACCAGGGCGACAATGTAGGCGATTGTGCAGCCCGCTAGCCCCAGCAAGAAGTACTTGATCAGGTTAAAGGTGATACCGAGCAAGTGATTATGGCGGTGAGGGCGTCGCATAACAAATTCTCCAGGCTGACAGCATGACCATCGACAAAAACGCAGTTCCCACTCCCCATAGTTTCTAAAGATTAGGTGTGTTTTGCGGTCGCAGTGTGACGGGATAATGAATTGGATGCGCACATCAGGTCTGAATGACGGGCGCAAGCGATCGCAGCCCTAACGGCATCCCAGACGCAGAAAGGCGTTCAAAATTACTCGGCCAAACTCTAAAATGGGCCTGGGTTAGCTCAACCCCAGTGACAGCTCGCCAGGTGGATAACTCGCCATGCCTCCGCTAACCGACGATACCCTTTGGGCCATTCTCAACGACGACCTGGACGACGACGCTGTGAACCGGCTGGTGTGGCAAGGCCTGGGCTATCGTGAAACGGCAAACGGGTGGGATGCCTCGACGGTGGAAGCCGCCTGGGCCGAAAAGTACCCCGAGCCGCCCAACTTTATTGAAAGTCGCCCAGCCACGGTGCAGCTGACGCGATCGATTCCGCCAGAACACAAGCAGCTGCTCAAAGAAGAACTGGGCTTCAAGGGTTATACCATCGACCAGCTCATTCCTCGGCTGACGCGGCGAGCCACAATGGTGAACTGGCTGCTCAGTTACCGCAAGCAGCAGGCCAAATCAAGTACTTGAGTTCAGCTTTTGGAGGGCAAGCATTAGGAAAGGATGCGGAAAAATCCGCATCCCCGCTCTCAACCCACGGCGCTCTCTCCGTGGATGCTTGATCTGCTGCCGTCTTCGACATCGAGCGGCCTGTGAAGAGGATGCCCACCCCCTTGTCGAGACTCAGCAGAATAGTTGAAATTGCTAGAACTCCTGTGCTGCCTTCGCCTCTTCAACCTTGGGCGATGTGTCTAAGAAGATATCGGTGGCTTTGAGCTGTAGCCCAGCCCGCGCCTGGGAGTCAACTTTGCTGATGTAGGGGGAGGCGTCGATCGCGCCGCTGGCAATAATCAGCGAGCCTTTCTTGATGTGGGTGAGCTTGCGCCAGGCGGGGGAGCCTTCCCACACGCTGATGCTGACGGTAAAGCTATCGTTATCTTTGCGGCTGGGAATGCGATCGACGTAGATGGTCAGCTCAGCGACCTGGGTGCTGCCACCAACCCTGCGCTCAACGTTGCGAACTTCGGGGTCGGCGGCCACGTTACCGGACAGGGTGCACAGATTTAAGCCACGGCTGGACATAGCGGGAGTCTCCTTGGGTGTAGATGCACCAGACTCTGCTCAGCGAGGCAGATGTCTGTGACTTTAATATGCACAAGCGTTATTAAGAACTCACTATGGAAAATCACGTAACTTTTTAGACTTACATCTACGTATTTATCGAGGGGCGATCGGGTTTGCGCTCAAAAATTGGTCGTAATCATTGTCCGGCTAGGCGATATGCTAGGCCTGGAGTAATTGCAGTGCCATGACCACTCAATCGGTAGATCCCGCTGCTCGTAAGCTCTGGCTAGCAGCTGTAAAGCCCCCCATGTATAGCGTTGCCATCATGCCAATGGTGGTGGGTAGCGCGATCGCCTACGCCGAAACAGGCCAGTTCAACAGCGGTATTTTTGCGCTATTTATGCTGTCGGCGGTGCTTATTTTGGCCTGGGAAAACCTCAGTAATGATGTGTTTGACTCAGAGACCGGCATTGATGTCAACAAAGCGCATTCTGTTGTCAATCTGACCCGCAATCGAAAGCTAGTTTTTGCCCTGGCTAACCTCTGTTTGGGGCTGGGAATTGCGGGCATCGTGGCGATCGCCCTGATTCAGCAAGACCCCACTGTGCTGGTGCTCGTTCTGCTCTGCTGCGGCCTGGGCTACCTCTACCAGGGTCCTCCGTTTCGCCTGGGCTACCAGGGGCTGGGGGAAGTGCTGTGCTTTTTTAGCTTTGGGCCGCTGGCCATGGGGGCAGCCTACTACAGCCAAACCCAGGGCTGGTCGGGGGCTAGCCAGCTGGCGGGGATCATCGTGGGGCTGACCACGACGCTGGTGCTGTTTTGCTCCCACTTTCACCAGGTAGAAGACGATCTGGCGGCGGGCAAGCGATCGCCTATTGTGCGACTGGGCACCAGGCGGGGGGCGGCGCTGATTCCCTGGACCTGCGGGATGGTGTTTGCGATCGTCGTTCTGGCCTTGCTCACCGAGGTCTTTCCCCTCTGGACGGCGCTGGTCTTTGCCAGCTTACCCTCGGCCTGGCGGCTAAGTCGCCACGTCACCCGTTTTCACGATCAGCCCCAGAGGGTGTTCAACGCTAAATTTTTTGCCATTGGTTTTCATTTTTGGAGCGGGGTGCTGCTGAGCCTGGGCTTTTGGCTAAGCACCTGGTTAAGTGTTTGATGTAGGCTTCGGGCTAAGTTGGCGGGCAGAATTTTGGATTTTGGATTTGTAGTGAGCTTGTCGAACTATTTGCGGTTTGGGCTAGTACTCTGAGGCGAAAGTAGATCTACTATTTAAGGGTAGAGCGACGGGAACTGAGTTGCGATGCCAAGACTTAC
>PYGV01000295.1 GCA_003022385.1 filamentous cyanobacterium CCP3
AGGTGATGGTGGGCATTGCCCACCCTACGGCTCGCTGCCGAGCGCTATTCTGAACAAAGTTTCCAATAGCACACCCATGCCTAGAGTTGCGATCGTTGGCGCTGGCCCCACCGGGGCCACCCTGGCCCTCATGCTGGCCCGGCGCGGCATCCCCGTCACCCTGATCGAAGCCGCCCGCGACTTCCAGCGCCAGTTTCGCGGCGAGGGACTGATGCCCAGCGGTCTCGATGCCCTGCACCAGATGGGCCTAGCTTCCCTACTGGAAACCATCCCCCACCGCCCCTTGAGCGCCTGGGAATTTTGGCTCAGCGATCGCCGCCTCTTCCGCGCCAACGAACCGTTAGGTTCGGCTCGCCCCTGTACGCTGGTCTCCCAACCGCCCCTGCTGACCGCCCTGGTGCAGGCCGCCCAGGCCAAGCCAGGGTTTGAGTGGATCGCTGGCACAGCCGTCAAAGACCTGCTTTGGACCCAGCAGCGCGTTACCGGCGTTTTGCTAACCGATGGCCGTACCGTAGAGGCCGACCTAGTGGTCGGTGCCGATGGCCGTGCCTCAGCCATTCGCCAGCGGGCCGAACTAGAGCTGAAGACCCAACCCAAAAGCATCGATGTGCTGTGGTTCAAGCTGCCCGCCCCATTGGGCTACGAGGCCGACAACCGCTTCTGCACCGTGGTGAAAAAGGGACGAGTGTTTAGCCTCTTCCACGGAGCCGAAGCAGGCCAGCTGCACCTGGCCTGGGCCATTTCGCCCGACGAACCCACCGAGCGAAAAGACTGGGCCACCACCTTTGCAGCGCTCGTACCGCCGCATCTGGTCGAACACTTCCGCACCGTGGGCGATGAGATTTCGTCACCCATGCGGCTGTCGGTTTTGGTCGGGCGCTGCGATCGCTGGCACCGCCCCGGCCTGCTGCTGCTGGGCGACGCCGCCCACCCCATGTCGCCCGTGCGCGCCCAGGGCATCAACCTGGCCCTGCGCGACGTAATTGTCGCCACCAACCACCTGGTGCCCGCGCTACAGCAGGCTGAGGATTCGGCGGCGATCGATCGCGCCCTGGCCCGCATTCAGGCCGAGCGCGAACCCGAAATTGTGCAGGCCCAAAAACTACAGGCCCACGAGGCCAATCGGGGAGAACTGCTGCGTCGGTTTGGGGTTCTGCGCCAGGGGCTGAGCGCGTTTTCGCCCCTGGCTGGTCCCTTGGTGCAGCGGGTCTGGACCCAACAGCAGCAGCCCCTGCGCGAGGGCATTACCCCAGTACGGCTGGAGGTTTAGCTCAGAGCCCGCCCTAGGCACCGCCGCTGCTGATTACACCGACGAGCTGAAGCAGGTAGATCGCAGCAAAGACCCCGAAGAAGCCCCCCGCCAGCACCACTGCCCAAAAAGTAAACGCCGAGGGTTTGAGGCCCCCAGGCAGCATGCGGTGGTTGAGGCACCTCGCGGTTGATAAACCACTTGAGCACAACCGCTGCCACCAGCGCCCACAGAAGAGCGTAGCCATAGAGGGCCGCAATGCGTGGGATAAAGCTGGGGCCAAGCCACTTGAGCCAGTCTTTGCCCTCAGGCGGTTGGGGTACAGTTTGGGGCTGGTCAGCGCTGGTTTGGTTGATACTGGTTTGGTCAGTCGATCGCGCTGGTTGAGAACCACTCATTTTGTACTTGCTTTTAAGGAGCCGATGATGGCGGGACAAGGAAATGCGATGGTCTCAGGCTGGTTGATAGCTAAAGACCATCGCATTAGTGATGCCAGCTGATACTAGTCTTCGGGAATAGCCGAAGGATAGATACCTGTGGCTACCAGAACCGGTCGGTTACTGTATTCAGCCTCTAGCTGTTCCTGCAGCTCTAGATCCCAGCCCAGGTCGTAATCACGCTCAAACTCGCTGACCACAAAGGCACGCAGTACTCCGGTGACCGCAACGTCCTCGCCGTCAGTAACTGCGGGTAGAGGCTGCTGGACTCCATCCCTGGGTGAGGCATAGACGACCAGCAGGTCTTCTGCCCCAAATAACTGCTCTTCATCTAGCGTGAAGGCAGAGCCACTCTGAATATCTTCCACTTCACCAGTTACGGCTAACGTTTCGCCGTAATATTGCTCAGGATTGCTGGTAATTTCGCCCGGTTCAGGGGCCAGCGCGATGGATTGAGCAATAATGACAGGCTGCTCTTCATAGTCTGTGTAGAGAGTGGGGTCTAGAGTTAGGCCAAACTCCTGTTCAACGTCTGCAATCACAAAGTTGCGAACTTCTCCGGTGACCTGCACCTCGACATCGTCGTCTTCAGGCAGCAGCAGAGGTTCACCCGAAGCATTGATAACTAGAATGGGTTCGGCGCCAAAAAACTGTTCATCACCGACGGTGAAGGAGCTATCATCCACAACTTCCAGGGGTTCACTCCGAACGGTAACGACTTGACCAATATAGCTCTCAGTCTCACCAGCCACATCTTCAGTTTGCACATTGGTTGCCCCAGAAGGCGTTTGAGTGACAGGTGCGTCTTCGGCACAAGCGCCCATTAAACCGGCGATCAAACCGATGGCGAGGGTGCTTTGAAAAAGTCTCCTTTGCCGTTTAGGCGTGCCGTTACTGGTGCGCGTATCGGCGTTCAAATGTGCTTGATTGTCAAATGGGTTAGCCATAGTGATTGTAAGCTCCAATTTCTTCAGTACGACTGTCTTGAAAAGCTGTCAACTGAAAGCATGTCGATCATGCATCAGGAACTAAAAATTCCTGGCTGAAGCAATGTTCAAGCAATAGTCGATTGTTCTCGAGATTTCGTTTGTGTTCACAATCGTTGTAGTTGGTTTTAAGGCTGTCGTTATCTGCACAATGGCAGTACATTATGTCCGTCTATAGATAGAAAGCGGGTTTGTTAGGGCAAGATTTTTTTTCCTTAGATCCCGTATTTGGCCTGTATTTGTGGGAAGGACAGCCGCTGAGGCCGGTCTCCGTGAATGACTGAGCTAGGGGCACCGTTTCGAGCCAGGGTAATTGGCTAGAGCTTAGAGCGGATGGGTGTCTCGGGATGCTGTAGCGCCGCTAGAGCAGTGCGGTACTGCTCTTCTACGGCTTCCAGGTCCTGGGGATGATTGAGGTTTTGCTGGCTGCTGCACCAGATGGCCTCAAGGTGCCGTTGCAGGACATAGCGCTGTTTGGAATGCCGGGTGTAGGGGGCAATGGTAGCGATCGCAGCCATCAGCCGACCTACCACCACGCTATTGGCGCTGCCGTACTGACGAATTTGGCTGAAGGCGGCGTTGGCTAGGGTTTCAAACTTGACTGGGGCGGCAATGACCCGCAACGTGTGCGACGGGTCGTAACGGTAGGGCGACGGCAGTTCGCGACCGGCCAGTCGGGCCAGCCCCTCGGCCAGGCGATCGATGCAGCGAATGGCTGTAAATGGGTCGTTGACGGCGGGAGACAGCGCCCGCAGCGCAATTTCAACCAGCTGCTCGATGGGAAACGCCACATTTTGCTGCTTGGTCAGCTCGCGGCCCATGACAAAGGCTCGATTGATCTGCTTTGCTGTAGCCGGGGTGATGCGATCGGCTGGATAGGCCATTACCAGAGGGCTATCTGCCATCACAAAAGCACCTGGAAAGGCGTGAACCCACAGCACAAGGTCTTCATCGCGGGCCACCTGCATCAGGGTTTCGTTTTCAATAGCTTGCAGATAGCCGGTTTTCTCAGACCGCACGGGGTGGGCCGCGGCTTCAAAATCGGTCGGGACATCCTTGGCACCCTCGTCCGGCTGGTCGAGATTATGACCCAGGGTTTCTGGAAACAGGCGGTTGGTGACCTGCTCTAGGTCATGGCTGACGTCAACAATGACGTGGGAGGCCTGAATAATGGTGGAGGCGTGGTGAATAAAGTAAATCAGCACCGCAATGCTGACCATAGCCAGCACAACCCCCACCGTCACCGAAAGGTGGGGCACAAAGAGCTGGTAGTCTTCTCCCCGAATGGTGCGCAGCACCAGCAGGCAGTAGATAAAGGTGGCAATAAAGGTGCCCAGCACAATCTGGTTGCCCTGGTCCTGCATGAAGTTGCGCAGCAGGCGAGGCCCAAAGTGTGATGACGCCAGCTGCAACGCCACGATGGTAATTGAAAATGCGGTGACGGCCACCGTAACCATTGACCCCGCGATCACCGACAGCATGGCCCTTGCCCCCTCGGCTCCGCCCTGGTAAATCCAGCCGAAGGCGCTGGTGTTGCTAATGTCAATGGCGCTGGAGCGATCGATGGCCAGCAGGGTAAACGCGAGGGCGATCGCCCCGGCAGCCATCAGCGACGGCAAAAACCAGTAGCTCGATCGCAGGTTGTCCCAAAATTTGCTGAGTTTAAGGTGTTTCATTGCAACCTGGTTGACCAGCCATCAAGACTCCCTAGCCGACCGGCCATTGCCCGTAGAGTGCACCTCGGCCAGCTGCCGCAGCGAACCTCCGATGCTGCGTGGCTTGGGGGCCTCGCCTCGACGGTGGGGCCGGCCTTCCCGCTGACGGGACCGCTGTGCGAATGCCTCCAGCGGCTAGGAAGAAGATTATAAATACGACAATGGCCAGAGCAATGTTGGGCAATAAAGCCAAAAACCCATTGGCCATCGCCTGAATCTTTTCCCAGACGGGAGAGCAGTCAAAATTCATCGAGTATAGACAGCAAGATTCTTGTCAGTTTATAGAGAAATGACGGATTTAGACTCTATCTCCAGGGGTTAATGCCCCCGATGGGCTACTGATTGGTGTTAGGGGCTTCGAGCACGTTGATGCTGACCAGGGGCGTCACATCAAACCCTAGATCAAGCAGGTAAGCTTGAATCGCCTGGGTCAGCTCAGCCTGAATCGCTTCGTCAGACCCAGTACTGCCGGGCTGTCGCTGCACGTAAATCTCCGACAGCAGCGTATTTTGGCCCTGAATATTGGATCGGGTAAATCGCACCGTTGACTCCACCAGATCGACCTGAGGAAATTGTCCAATGACGCTCTGTACGGCGGCATTGGCCCGCTGGGCGCGACTGGAGCGCTGTAAACTGGGCGGATTGCCCAACTGCCAGGTGAGCAGGGCGGCGATCGCGATCGCGCTCACCCCCAGCGCCAGCGGAAACACCCCGCGCTGGCCCCGCTGGTATCGCGCCCCCTTGGTCGATAGCCCAAAGGCACGAAATAACATCGCTGCCGACAGGTTGATGCCGCCCAGCTGGAGCAGCAGCAAAAACACCCCGCTAACGACCATATCCCAGCGGCCAATGGCCAAAGACATGCCGATAAGACCTGCCGGGGGAGCCAGCGAGGCCGCCACCAGCATGCCGGTAGCCGTCCCCGACACCAGACTGCTGCGCTCAGACTGCACCAGGTTAACGGCCCCCGCCGCCCCCGCCGCCAGGGGCAGCAGCACCGCCACCGACGAAATCTGGCTGTTCTCGATCATCAGCGGGGTGGCGATCTGCTGCTGAAACAGCAGGCTGAGCAGCGCCGCCACCGCAATGGTGACCAGCAGCGCGGTGAAGTAGCGCAGCACGCTGCGGCCAATCAGGTGGCGATCGCCCCGGGCCGAGGCGATCGCCGTGTTCATGGCGGGTCCGGCAAAGGGGGCAATCAGCATCGCCGCCACCAGCAGATAGTTGGTGTTGGTGTACAGCCCAATCCAGACGATGACGCCTGCGATCGCGGCGTAGCTCAAAAATCCTTTCCACGAGCCCACGCTCTGCAGCCCGGCCAGAAAAATCTCGATTGGGCTGCACTCTTCGACCTGGGTAACCTGCTCCGCCGCCTGGTCAGCGGGGGGGTGCAGCGCCATTACCCCCTGCGGCAACAGGGTAATGGCGAGGTCAGGCAGATCCTGAAGCGCCCCCAGCAGCGGCTCCACCCGCTGATTGGAGACATGCACCAGCACCAGATCCTGCGGATTGTCCCCCCCGGTCTGCCACTGGGCCAGGTTGGTGCCCTGGCAAGATTTGGCCTTTTGCAGCACGACCCTGCCGCAGCCGCAGGGCACTTGAATCAACAGTTGGCGCATGACAAAGCCAAAGGTAGAAATCGTTCAATTACGCTCTCTATCCTGGGGATGATCGGCGATTTTAGCATCGCCTGAAGGGGGAGGCCCTCACTGGGTCAAAGGAAATAGGTTGATGGAGCGCTAGGAGCTGTGGCGGGCCAGCACCCACAGCGACAGCTTTTCGAGCATGACCAGCGTGGCGGTAATGCCCACCGCCAAGCCAAACAGAATTAAGTTATTCTCGCTGCCCGATCGCAGCGCAAAGCTCAGCGACGTGGCCACCGCAGGCGGATGCACCACATCCAGCACAATCATCAGCACGATGGTGATGACCATTGCTAAACCGCCCGATAGGTAGCCCGCCCCCACCGTTGTGTAGGTAAAAAAGCCCAGGCC
>PYGV01000050.1 GCA_003022385.1 filamentous cyanobacterium CCP3
CCTGCGGCGGGCAAGAACGTTAACTCGTGGGTCTGGTTGCGCGATAGAACGTCGCTGTTGCCCAATAGGCTTTGAAAAAGCAGATCGTGGGAGAGGGCACTGCCATCGATAGTGATGCGGTAGCCCGTGAGGGTGAGGGTTTGACCATTGGCGGTGGCAAAACCTGCGTAGCGTGGGTCGAGGATGACCTGCCCGGTAACGTCGAGGTCGAAGCGGAAGTCGGCGGCGATGCCTGATGCGGTGTAGAAGGAGTAGCCTGCGGCGGGCAAGAACGTTAACTCGTGGGTCTGGTTGCGCGATAGAACGTCGCTGTTGCCCAATAGGCTTTGAAAGAGCAGGTCGTGAGAGAGGGCGCTGCCATCAATGGTGATTGTGAAACCTTGAATGAGCAGGGTGGTGGTTCCTCGGCCACTTAAAAAACCGTCGCTGGCGGTGTCGTAGTCGATTAGCCCATCGGGTGTGATTTGGAAGCTGAAACTTGCTGGCAGGCCAAGGACTTGCTGAATGCTGTATTCGCCGGGTGCGAGTTGTATTGTGGGTGTGTTGGCACCATCAATGGGCGCAGAACTTAGTTGGGGAATCAAGAACTGGGTATAAGTGAGGCGGCTAGTGTCGATACGAATATCAGCCATAAAACATCCCTTTCCCTAAGTTAGATGAAATGATCAATCCACTCGATGCTCAAGTCCTAATCACTGCTAATCTCCTTAAAACTCCGATGATAGTTTTTAGGATTGGGTTCGTTACGCTGATCGTTAACGAACCCTACAAAACCTGGGGGTAGCACTATTTTGAGGTTGATGGGTGATATAACACACTAGGATCTGATATCCCGTAATCTTCCAATGTTGCTGTATGGGTATCATTCCAAAGTTTATGTGCAGCATCTGAGTTGCTGGGAACCCCAGATCTGTAGCCCAATTGTCGATAGCGCACATACTCACGCAGCTCATGAGTGTAGAAATTTAGATCCTCTGAAGTTGCTTGAATACTACCGCCAGATATATCTTTTAAGCGTTGAAGTTGTGCAGCATTCTGAGGATCTGCTCCAAATCGATCTAGATGAGCCTTAACCACTTCAACTCCTTTAGGTGTAACCCGAACACCTTTTGTAGAGAGATCTCGAATAGGAACACCTGCCTCGCCGGGAGAAAATGGACGCCCACTTGCTGCACCTGTATGAGTACCCCAAGCATCGGTTTTCCTAGGGCTTGGTGGACCTTTAGCTCCTAGCGGTTGGTTAGGTTTTGCCAATACTGCTGCAGGCTGATCTACTATTGTTTTGCCGCCGACTGCTGAATTGCCAGAGCCTGCAACAATTGCTGGCGTGGGCTTGCCAGGGTTGTTCTCTAGGGAATTGCTAATATTGCTTGTTTGAGTGCGACCTGCTGCTAAGCCAGCAGCAGCGGTAGCCAACCCTGAAACAGCTTGTTTAGTTGCTTGCCAATTTGCTTCTTCCTGCTGTTGCTCTAATCCAGATGCTGTTCCTCGCTCATATTTCGCAACAAAACCACCCTCTGGGTGTGGATAATAAATGACTTTCCCTACAATCTCTTGACCTTTTGGAGTAGCGCTAACACTAGGTCCTTGATACTGATATTCAGACTGCTTTTTTGTTGGAGCTGTTAAGCCTTTGGAAGATAGATAATTTGCAAGTTGATCATCAGCTACTACCCCAAGACCGAGACGGAGTTTGAGATCGTTAAGATCTCTTGACTCAGACATTATTTTTGTAATTCTCTCCTTAGTTAGAGAATCTGATCCAGTGGGTTTCTCCTCAGTTCCATCGGGGTCGAAGAAGATAATTGGATTGAGTTGAACATAAATATATAGATTGAGACCAGCCTTGATATCCTTAGGATCGCAACTTGTCCACCTCGCCAACCATGGCGCATAATACCGCGCCCCATGATAGTAAAGTCCCGTCTCCTCATCCCGTTCCTTACCTGTATACCGATACCGCTTAGCAGCCGATCGGATGCTCTTAGCCACCGCTTGATAAGCCGTACTGCCATAGGAGTAATACTCTTCATAGGAAATGACATTGGCTTTGTCATCCAATTCGAGACAAGCCGAACTCAGGTGATTACTTAGCTGAAACCGAATTAGTTGTTCAGGAGATTCGTCTCCGGGGTTCGTGATCGTCTTCGTCTCCACCAAAGCAATCCGCTGCTTATCATCCGTCCCATGCAGCATTTCGCGCTCTAGCTTAATGTCATTTCCATCAATCTTAAACTCCCGATAAATCTCAAACCCACCCAAATAAATCCGCTCATTCTTGCGCGTTCCATTTTGCCGCTCCGTCACTTTGCGAACCCTTTCCCCACCGGCATCGTAAACATAGAACGTCGTTTCCGGCACCATGTTGGGCGGTGGCGTCTCATTCACCGCCTGCCGTGCAGTCGCAACCAACTCATCCTTATAATTCCACCGCATCAGCGTCAGATGCGGCATACTCGTCATATTGCCGTGGGCATCGTAGGTGTAGGGTTCCGTCCTTTGCCCCACCGCCGTGCTGCTCAACCGATTGCTCTGCTTACCCGTTTCAATCAAACTCGCCTCGTTATAGGCATAGGCACGAGTCCAACTCCCATTCGCCGCCTGATGAATTAACCGCTCAAAATTGCCTACTGCATCATAGACATACTCCTCCGTATAGTTCCGCATTGCCTGCCCATCACTGGGATGAGGCAAATTAACCCGAAACTCATCATTCCAACTAGTTTCTGATTGCCCCGCCTGCCCAATATGCTCGCGCCCCGTAGCCGCAATCAGCCGATAGATCGGGTCGTAGGTATAGTCACAAACTGGCGAAACCACCTGATTGTTGAAATAGGTGGGCTGCTGAGCCTGATCTCGAATGCGGGTGATATTGCCCACTGGGTCGTAGGTATAGTTCAAATCCTGTAGGGGAAAACCGCCGCTTGCCCGTACCGTGAGCAATCGCATCAACCGAAAGGTCTTCTCGTCGTAGGTATAGCTAGTCTTTACCCCATTGCCATATTCAATCAGCGTGCGCTGCCCCTTCGCGTCACGGTCAATATTCGTCACCGCATGGAAATTTGCCGACTGCGGATCGAGTAAACCTGTTGGCTCCGCTGTTTCGCCCAGCCAAATATCCATCCGCTCCAGCAAATTTGCCTCGTTATATCCTGGACGGATGACATTCAGTTTCGTGTTTTCCCTACTGCTATGGGGCGCAACCAGCTGAATCGGTCGATTCAGCGCATCGTAGCGGCTACTGCTGCTAAAGACTTCCGTTTCTAACCTAGGGCTGCCCGCCCAGTCAGGAATGGTTTTGTAGTTCTGCACCAGTTGGCGCGTGCTGCTGAGCAGATTGCCTTTAAAGTCAAACGCCCCATTCGTCGCCACACCCGCACTGTCAAAATGCTGATAAATCCGAGTCCGATGGTTTTTGGCATCGCCCTGCCCTTCCCCATACACCGTCTTCTCCGTTAAAACTTCGGCACCGCCGCCCGTTTTGACCAACAACTGAGTCGGACGCTGCAAGGCATCATAGGTGGTGCGGAGCACATGGTTGCGGCTATCCCACATTCGCATGGGTTTACCCGCCACATTGTTCAGCATCCAGCGCTCCCCAGCTTCCATACTGGCTTGATGAACCCGATGCCCCAGCAGGTCATAGACGTAGGTCATCACCTTGCGACCCAGAGCATCCGTCACCGATCGCTGATTGCCCTCAATATCCAGATCTACCCGCGTCTCGTACTTGCCTGCCGCGCCATTATTGGCAATGGTTAGGAACGTGCGCCCCAGCATGTCAAGGTGGGCGATTGTCGGTGTGTTGGCATGGTTCGCCGCCTTTTCTGCCGCGCTTTTCTCCTCTGCTCCCAACGCTCCCCCAATCCGCTGCTCATACCAGGTGGGCAAATAAGCGCTCTCTGGTAAGCGCGTCAAAAATCCGCTGACATCTGGGTCAGCCTGCGGGTCAGACGTCACCGTGTCGTTGACATCAAACGTCTGCTGCTGCCACGGATCGAAGACGACCTTTTCCCAAGTGTGATTGGGGTGCAGCGTCGCCACCACCCGCTCCACTGGGTCGTAAAACAGCGTACTGCTGACGCCCCACTGCTCAATGCCAAACTGGTGGGTCGGGCTAAAAAACGGCTCGTACTGCCGGACGGGCTTGCCCTTGTTGTTGTATACCTTCGCCCCCGTCCCTACCCAACGCGGATCGAGCCTGGGCGAATCCGGCGCATTGGGATTGCGAGGCCCCGGCTCTGCCTGCACCTTGGTCTGGGCCTCCCGTCCAAAGCCATCGGAGTAAACAAAGCTCAGTTGCACATTGGCGGGTTCGCCATTCAGCTCACTGACATGGATTTCACGGGCGATCGCCGCCGCGCACACCGGCACCCGCTCCAGGTCATAAATAATTCGCGTCGTTGCCGTGCCCAACCGTTGAATCGCCAACGGTCGTGGATTCTCGACCTCAAAAAATGCTTGAATGTCGCTCTGAGTTAAATCGGCATTGAAATTAGCGAAGGAATCTCCCAGGTTCTCGGTGGTCTTGCCCATGACGGCAGTACCCACCACCATGCCCAACGCATCAAACGCTGCCTGCGATCGGTTGCCGTTTGGGTCTGTAATCTCCTGGGGCTGCAAGACCCGGTAATCGTTTTTGACCTGAACCCGATTTTGAAGCGGGTCTTCCGTCAGTATTGGCAATAGGTAGTAGGGGTCGTAGGTACTGCTGTAGATCTGGTCGAAGGGATCTTTTGTTTGGGTAAGCAAATAAAAATGCTCAGCATCAAACGCCTGTCGCCCAGAAGAAATCCACCAGGTTCCATCTTCCAGCACATACCGACCTTCAGTTTCCAGTAACACCGCCAAGTCTTGCGCTGAAATCCTGCTGTCATAAACCTGAGTCAGCAATCCCGGCGTAAACGCTAGCTTGAAACTTTCACAGGGCAGCGCCAGAGATTCCACATCACCCAACGGTAAACAAGCCGGATCGACGGTGCTAGCCTGACTGTTGGGACGATAGCGCGATCGCATTCGCTCAATTAACCGCCGCTGCAAACCGTCAGTCGGAGCGTCTTCGTAAGCAATTTCCGGTTTTGGTATTGGATTAGCCTCTCGCAGCCGATTTTCAATCTTTTTAAGTTCGTCTCGGATCAAGTCTGGAGAGAAAGTCACAAACGACGGCAACCAGGTCACCTCTAATCCCGTAATTTCGTATGTGCGCGTTTCAATCGGTACACCAATCCGATACCAATCAGCTTCATCCGGTTTATTCGTCACTCGATTTTCGGTGTAGGTAATTTGAGGCTTGCCCTTGCTGGGCTGTCCTGAAACTTGTCCCTGCTCTAGAAAGGCAGGAGCGCGACGGGGGTATGCGATCGCCACCGACTTCAACCCATTGCCAAACTCATCCACCTCTAGCGTCATGGCATGGGTCACACGGGGGTCAAAAATCTTCCGCTTCTTCTGGGGATCAGGTTCTGGATCAGTGGGGTCGAGAACGAAACTGCGCTCGTAGTGGTAATCAATCGTCTCGCGATCGTGGGTGAAGAACACCGCGTGCTGATTTGTTTGCCGTCCCTGAACTAAGCGAATCTCATAGTTTCGCTCTGACACACTGTAGGGGTAAGGTTCTTTGTCGGAGCCATCCAGCGCATAGATTTCTTGCCGCAGAATGCGACCCTTGAGCGATCGCGCCGCCTCTCGTTCTTCATCCGTCGTCCACTCATCCCGCAAAATCGTATCGGGCAATAGCGAAGCCGCAAAGGCTGGGTCTGAGGCTCCAGACTCTCGGTAATACTCCCGCTCAAACTGTTGGGAAATCTTCTCTCGTCCCAAGTAAGCCCCGGTGTGGAACCAAGTTTTGGTTAGCACAGGGGGCACAAACGAGGCCGCATCTAGATTTGTCGCCTCAGACGTAGTCTCATCCAGCTGCAGGGTGCCAATTTCTTCTGTATCCCACTGATCGACGCGGCCAAAGCCCCGAAACTCCCGCTCTACACCATCGAAATACCCGTGATGGTAGGCATAACGGGTAACAAAGCGATTGCCAGAAATGCGATCGTAGGTTTCCACCCGCTCTACCACATGCACCGGAAAGGGCAGTTTCGTAATCCAAGGTGTCCCCTTCTGCCAATCTTCCAGATAAAACCGGGTAGAGGGTGCATAGTGCACCACCGTTTCTGCCCCCATGTTGTTGACCGTCTTCACCAACAAATGGGGTTTCTGCCCACCCATTAAGTCGATATAGCGCATCCCCCGCCGCACATCCCCCGGCAACGGCGATGACCACACCAGACAGGCGGTGCCATTCCCCAGCAGATCAAGAGCCGTCACCGAGGCCACACTGTCGATCGCCGGGAACGCCTTCAATACCGAGTGCGTTGACCAACTATTCCCTGACTGGTTGAAATAAATCTGCAACCCTTGACTGCTGAGGTACAAGATATCCGTCGTCCCTGATCCATCGATATCCGCCAGTACAATCCGCCGCTGGTTAAAAAGGTCGGTTCTTTCAAACCAGGGGGCATCGTCCATCGTTACCTTGGCCCCAAACCGCCCGTATCCCAGATTGGGCCAGTAGCACACCTCGCCATTGCGAAGGCGCACAATATCCGATAGCCCATCTCCCGACATATCCGCCAGGTGAATCGACTGAGTGCTATCGGCAAAGACAACTCGCGGGCCTTTCTCCTCATCCCAGGGTTGAGCCACCCGCTCCGCTGGGGCAAACCCCTCCTCTGCTAACGAAGGGTGCCAGACAAAGCAGTCATCCTCAGTAATGAGTAGGTCACTATGGCCATCCCCATTCAGGTCGATAAACTTTAGATTTGGGTTATCCCAATCCAGCTGCGGCAGCGACTTAAAGGCCACAAAGTTTTCCCAGCCCGCATCTTGAGTGCGTTCGTAGAAACCAGGCGTTGCCCCCCGCAGCGTCACCAGATCGAGCTGGCCATCTCCGGCCAAATCAAGCAGCTGCCCACCAGTCTCCAGCCCACTGGCCGGTCTACTAGCCACCAACTCGACCGCAGCAAACCTGGCCTCTGGATGTCGCTTACCGCTCTCCTCATCCCAAACGGTATTGATGGGGCTGAGGTTACGTTTGTAAAACCAGCCGTTGCCCTGCTCTGTCAGAATGCCTGATAGACCTTCGCCGTCTAAATCTACCCACTGATAGCGGCTGCCATCCAAGCCGGAGGGTAAATTTTCTAGACTTGCGCGGTCAACCTCTCGCACCGTTTCATCAATCTTGGGTTCACGGTAGATAAACTCCAGCGGCGGCAGTGACTTTTTAATATAGCCATCACCAGCTGAATTACGCTTATATCCGCTTTGGGTAACTGAGAGCAGCAGAGAGTAGATCGGATCACGCACATCCGATGCGTTCTCTTCATAGGAATAGTTAAAGTCGGTCGATCGCACCAGCCCGTCATAGCCCGCAGACCCATCTGGTAGATCTGGAATATGGTGGAACATCAGCACCCGCTGGCACAGCCGGTAGGTTCGCACCTCAAACCCAGCCCGGTAAGACGAGAACGGATCTTGGCGTAGCGTTTCAGTCGTCCAATGTTTCGGCTCCTGGGGCAGGGGATTGTCCGAATCGTGATCCCCATAGTCAAAGACCGTCTCAAACAACCAGTCCTGGCGCTGGCTTAAGTCTTCATTGGGCTGCCGGGGCGCGAGGTTACCGTATTGGATGCGCTTTAGGTAACGATTGGTAGCTCGACCTTTTGGCGTGCGGTTCCGCTCGTGGGCTTGGGTGACATCAATGCCGACGGAGTTTTCCTGATCTTCTGACTTATAGCTGTACAGAATTGCATTGCCCTTATCGTCATAGCTCTCGCAAATCAGCCAGCTAAACACATGGGCTGGAGCATCGGCATCAGCAATACGACTGTTTAAGGTCTTACCGTATACCGTCGTAATGTTGTCTTTAGAGAGCGATCGCCAGAAAACATCATTGGGTTCCGTCAGACTTGTCCAGCGCTCAATACGGGCAAACAAACCCTCAATGCGGGGACGGTATTTGCGAACCTGGTAGCCCATGTGGGGCGCTTCATCAAGGGTGCCATCTTGCTTCAGCACCGGCACCAGGTCTTCTGCCCCCGAAAGAACAAAAACGTCCGATTCTTCGCTATCCCAGTAGTGAGGCAGCCCTTTATCGGTTTTGCGAGTAATCGAGGGAACCGACAGATTCCAGCCAAAGCCAAAGATGCCATTACCCGCCCCCGAATCATAGGCCAGGGAAAGCTCAGGCCCAAAGCCAGAGCGGCCTGGACTAGTAGCGATCGGGACTGACATCGAGCCTGTACCCGTCACCGGGTTGGCCGCAAACTTCTCAACCATCCCCCTGATTGCCCCACCTCCCTTAGGCAAAGATGCGGCGGTAGGTGGGGCAAAGTAACTTTTATCGGGTTCAGAAGCTTGTTTGTTGTCAGCCTTGAGAGACTGATCTAGCACAACTGACCTCCATCAAAAGAGGGGGCTTTCTTTGCAGAAAGCCGGTGTAGGCAGGATCTGAAACGCTTAATAAATACAGCTATGAACGACCAGGCAACCGGCTAGAACGAAAGCGCTCAAGACTTAATGACCATAAGCAAAGTTATTAAAAATTAGCCTTTTTTAACTAAAAAAGCCGCCGAAACGTTGACTTTTAGGAATACCTCGCCTGCGATACAGGCCTGACTAAACACAATAGAGGAAGCTTTGAGAGAAGCACATCCCTTGCACAAAAAAATTTACAATATCCAATTTAGTGGCCTACTACGGGCTAACAAACCTTGATGGTCAACAAATGCAAAACTCGTATTGAAAAATTTCAATTAGAAAAAAATCGCTTTTGGGTATCGCCAAACTGTGTTAGGCAATGGTTTTCAAACAGTTAAAGAGTGCTTAAGATCTATATCCGACAGGACTTTTAGGCATCTATCTTAAAAACTTAGGCGATAATGTGAGAGAAACGCTATAGCAGGCTCCTAAAAGCCAAGATGGCTGTGGATGAGATATCAGGTACTTGACAAAATGTTGCTCAGAATACTTTTCTACCTGTTAGTAAAGGGTAGAAGGTTGAAAAATTGATTGACGATACAGAACCTATCCTGATGATTTAACTAGACCTGCGTAACAAATACAGACTGGCACTCAAAATGGCTAACACTTCAAATGTGAAGCTGACGATCGCATTTATCGATCGGAGGATGAGAGGGAGACTGAGGCTCAGCGGCTTGGGCACTGGTCTGCTAGGCAGTGATGAATAGAATGACTGTAGTGCAACTCCTTCTGCTTCATGGATTGTCCTTACTGCCAGAGTCAACAGGTCGCGAAAAATGGGCGAGAGTCGCTTTCAGATAGCACCGTGCTTCAGCGCTTATCGTCGACGTCAAAACCTCTACGCAAAAACCCAATCCGGGTTGCAGCGGCCTTGGATGTCCAGCGGAACCTCCACAACTGGGTCAGGCCCCGTTGGGATCTCAGCAAACGGACGACTCGACGAGGGCGATCTGTCTTTCATCGTCCGCTATCGACTTAGGAAGTCCTCTGTATGAGAGAGTTTCAATGTGTCTCCTCTTAGTAGACCAGTGCCCATCATGGATGCCACCGCAGAAACCCACATTCGTTCCCTCCACCTCCAGTCTGGCCAATCCGCCTTTCGGCTCATCTCCGAAGCCAGTCCCAAACTCGTCACCGTCTCCGTCTTTGGCCAAAACCCCAACCTCACCAAAGCCGAAATTCAAATCGAGTTTATGTAGTGGCCTATCCTTTCCCACAGGTTATCTCTCCACACCTACCTTGGTATGGGCAGGTTTTGTCGCAGCCCTGCCTTCTCCACGCCGTTGCGACCATCGGCCCATATACCTTGTATTAGTCTGTGCCAAAGCCAACGGATGGTGAAGGGCGCGAACCCCAATGGACCGTAAGTACAAAAAGATTGATGCCAAGGCAGTTTTACTAGCTGAGAACGTAGACCTTCGACCTTCTGGCAGTGTGCCCCTGTTATTCATACAGGCACAAGACGGCCTGATTAGGTTTTAAGGTTAAAAATTGGCAAACTCATGGCTGAGTATGAAGAACTTGAGTAATTCTCCTGATGCCTAGCCTAGGTTTGTGTATAGTCTGACAACTTCTAAATAGCTACGCAATAGCGCAGCTTGCACTCTAGTGCATTTGAGCTATAGCTCTAAGCAGTATGCGGAGTGGCCGTGAACTTGTTGATTAAGGCTATTTTATTGAAACTACCCGTATGCTCAGAAACCTTAGTAGTTGCGCAGGCAAGCTGATAGATCTAGGTTTTATTGTTCAAGCGCCTATCTTTGGCGTTTTTTTAATATTCTCATCGCTCACTCATGCGACTGCATCGCAACCATCGGGCGACCAGTCTGAGGCTGTGCCTGCCACTATGGCCGAATGGGTCGCTCAATCTGACCCTAGCCAAAACCGTTTGCCTGAGCCAGGAGTGCCCGTAGAACCCCTGCCAGAGCCACCGGTTGAAGAGACTGTACCAGCCCCTCCGGTTGAACCGCCTCCAAATCCTGAGATCGGTGACCCAAATTTAGAGCAGATTTTGATTCGTCAGATTGACATCACGGGCAGCACAGTTTTTACTGCCGAGGATCTGCGCCAAGCGGTGGAACCCTTCGAGAACCAGCTGTTAACCATTGCCGAGCTACAAGCGATCGCAGCAGAGATCACTCAGCTTTACCTAAGTCAGGGCTATATCACCTCCCGAGCCGAGCTACCTGAGCAAACCATTGACGATGGCGTCGTCCAAATCCAAATTATGGAGGGTGGGCTTGAGGCCATTCAAGTTGACGGCACTACTCGGCTGGCCGACTACGTGCGCAGTCGGGTGGGCCTCGGGGCGCAAACGCCCTTAAACCAGCTGCATCTGGAAGACCAGCTGCGGCTGTTGGCGAGCGACCCGCTCTTTGACTCGGTGCGGGGCAGTCTTAGGCCCGGTACCGTGCCAGGGCAGAGCCTGCTGGTGGTCGAGGTACAAGAGGCCGATCCCTTTTCGGGAAGCATTGGAGTCGATACCCTATCGCCTCGCAGTGTGGGACAGTACCGGATTGGGGCGACGTTGCAATACTTAAATCTGGCTGGCTTGGGCGATCGTCTAGCGGCTTCGGCCTATCGCACCACTACCGGAGGCTCCCAGGTCTATGACCTGAACTACCAAGTGCCCATTAGCCCGACCAACGGCACAGTTTCTGTACGCTTAGCGCCAAATAGCTTTCGCATTACTGACCCCCAGGAGCCTGGCTTTGGCCTGGGTATTAGCGGCTCTACCGATATCTACGAGGCTTCGGTGCGGCAGCCGCTGATTCGTACCCCGCGAGAAGAGTTGGCCCTGTCGCTGGGGTATCGCTATCGCGATGGTTCTACCCTGATTTCGGGCATTGTGACGCCGCCGACCCGCAGCAACGTGTTGAGCTTTGGCCAAGACTACACCCGTCGAGACCCAACCGGGGCCTGGGGTCTGCGATCGCAGTTCAGGTTCGGCACTGCCGTTTTAGATGCCACGGGTGGGGCACCTGTTCGAGCCGACAACACGTTCTTTAGCTGGCTGGGACAGGTGCAGCGGGTACAGGTGCTAGGGCCAGACCATTTGTTATTTATCAATGCCGACTTGCAGCTTACCCCCGATCGCCTGCTGACTTCAGAGCAGTTTTTTGTGGGCGGCGGTCAGTCGGTACGTGGGTTTTACCAAAATGCCCGCTATGGCGACAACGGAGTGCGGCTCTCTATCGAAGACCGCATTACTCTAGTGCGGGACGGGGAAAATGGTGCACCTATCTTGCAGGTGATGCCGTTTGTTGATGCGGGCTATGTGTGGAATAACAACCCTTCACTCCCTAATTTCAGCCAAAACCTGATTGTGGGTACCGGGGCCGGGGTCTTGTACAACCCCTTTCCGGGGCTCAGCACCCGAGTCGATTTGGGCATTCCATTGGTCACCCTAGATGAGATTTCCAGCGATCGCCCCTCGGGATTACGAGTGTATTTCGATGCTCGCTACCAGTTTTAATGCATAGCACCCTATTGCTAGTTCTTGAACCACCGAATAAATAACTTTTTAGGAAAATTATTGTGTCTCACTACCCAACCCCTCTGTGCAACCATTTACTGAATGTTTCTACTAACCATTCTGCGGCATTGGCAGTACTGGCACTGGCGAGTTTGGCCACAGCGCAGCCTGCCAATGCTGCTGAAGGGGTTAACCACCGCACTCCTCTGGACACTGGGGCCTCGCCACAACTTAGCCCTTTTGCCAGCAGCACTGTATCGGCTACGATTTCAACCACAGTGGCATCTCCGTCTCTCTCGGCCAGTCCTCAATTTAGCCGTGGGTCTGGGGTGCGACTTGCTCAGGCGATTGTTCCTGCGAACGACGGCACAGGTAGTGTGGTCACACAAACGGGCAATACGTTTGACATTACCGGCGGCACTCCGGCGGGCGGCAACCTGTTTCACAGTTTTGAGCAATTGGGGCTAGATGCTGGGCAAGTAGCTAACATAATTGCCGATCCGGCGATCGCCAACATCTTAGGACGGGTAGTCGGTGGCGACCCGTCAATTATTAATGGATTGCTTCAGGTAACGGGTGGCAACGCCAATCTGTTTTTGATGAACCCCGCTGGCATTGTCTTTGGCCCCAATGCTCAGGTCATTGTGCCGGGTGCTTTTACCGCTACCACCGCAGAGGCGGTGCAGCTCGGCGACTACTGGTTTAATGCTCTGGGCACAAATGATTATGCCAATCTGGTAGCTGCACCCAGTGGGTTTGCTTTTACCAGTAGTGCACCTGGAGCATTGATTAATGCTGGCAACCTGAGTGGCGAAAGCGTCACTTTGCTAGGCGGCTTTGTGGTGAATACTGGCACCATTGAAGCGCCTGGAGGCGATATTACGGTTGCGGCTGTGCCGGGTGAGAACCTAGTGCGCATTACCCAAGAGGGCAGTTTGCTGAGTTTAGACCTTCCCATTGAAGCTTGGGATGGATTAAATAATGCAGGGCAGACCCTGACAACCATAGAAATTCCTGATTTGCTGGCGGGGGGCAGCACGCCGCAGGGTTTGGGGCTAGTGGTGGAAGATGGCGTAGTTAAATTGGCCAGCACGAACACTACCTTACCTACAGAGGCGGGGACTGCGATCGCCTCAGGCCTGCTAGACGCGTCGAATACGACTCCGGGCGGCACAGGCGGAACCATTGATGTGTTAGGAAATCGTGTTGCTTTGCTGGATGCCACCCTACAGGTCTCTGGCAGCGCTGGTGGCGGCACCGTGCGAGTAGGCGGTGACTACCGTGGGCAGGGGACGGTGCCCAATGCTGAGCAGACGTATGTTAGTGCGGGCTCAACCATTGCGGCAGATGCGTTAGCAGAAGGCGATGGGGGACGCGTCATTGTTTGGGCAGATGACTCTACACGGTTTTATGGTGCTATTAATGCCAGGGGTAGGGCTCCCTCTGGCTATGGTGGTTTTGCTGATAATGCCGGGGTTGGGGCTCCCTCTGGCGATGGTGGTTTTGCTGAGGTCTCGGGTCTTGAAACTTTGGTTTTTGATGGCACCGCAGATTTGAGTTCCGCTAATGGCGTCGTAGGAACTTTATTGCTTGACACAAGCAATATCAGAATTTCAAATAGGCCAACAAGTACTGATGGGGTAGATAGTGAATTACCCGATATTTTTTCAAATGATTTCTTAGGAAGTGACATTACCATCGCCGCTGCTATACTGACCAGCCAAACAATGGATGTCATTCTTAAAGCGACTGATGACATTATTATTGACAATGGTCTGTTACTGAACTTTGCAGCTTGTAGTAGCTTTCCTTGCTCTGTTTCGTTTCATGCGGATTCAGACGGTAACGGAATAGGTTCTTTTCTTATGGATAGAACTCAGTCAATCAATGCGCTAGGCAGAAGTGTAACGATTTCGGGATCTGCTGTCACATCTGGAAATATCCTTGCAGCGCGTGATGTGACTTTAATAGCTAGTGGTCAAGGAGCCTCAATATCGACGGGTGATATTGAAGGTGGTGGGCGAGTTGACATAAGTGCCGATCAAAACATTTTTACTGGCAGTATCACGAATGTTGCACCATTTTCAATTCCAGACACTGAACTTGCGCTTGCGGGAGTATATATGAATACTGCATCTGGGAATATTAGAGTTGTTAGTATAAATTCCGATCCAGGAGTTATTGAGATAACAGCAAGAGGACTGTTCCAAACAACTGGAACTGTAGGCTTAGTTGGCACAGCATTCGGAACTGTAGGTGTAGTTGGCACAGCATTCGGAAGCGAAAATAGTTATCCAGCAGTTGATATAGACTCACCTGAAAATCAGGAAATCAGAAATTTTCTGATTAGCAAAAAAATATTGGATGAGTCAGGGGGATTAAATAATGATTTTGTAGATGCGTCTGGTAATGTTTTTCTGAATGAAGCTGGAGAGCTTATTTCCCAGAATGATGGGAACTCAATTGTATTGAGCGATGAGCGTGATGGTGCTTTTTCAGGCAGGGCTCGCAGTTATAGGCTTATAACTGTAGAAAATCCTCCAAACTCAAGTCCCAGAAGATTTGTCAGGATGGATATTAGCGATGTACCTATCAGTATTGTCGCAGGAACTAATTTGACCTCTCTTAATAGGATTAATATCTCACATTCTGGCCAAAATGTTGAGAGAAGTGATTCCATAAGAATTGGAAGTGGTAATGCTCCATTTGTCGTAGGCCCTCAGATTGAAGCACGAACAAACCAAAATGGAAATGATGTCAGTTTTCAGAGATACGGTAATAGCAATGATTTTTTGGCTATAAAATCTCGAAATTACTCCTTGCTCTCTTTTGGATCATCAAGTTTCCCCGAGAATGTTAGTGGATCGGCAGGAGCTATAGCTATAGGCTTAAGTAGTAATAGAATATTAAACTCCTTGGTGCTAGGGGTAGAATACGCTCCCCCCCAAGTTGTGGAATCGTCCCAAGTTGTGGAATCGTCCCAAGTTGTGGAATCACCCCAAGTTGTGGAATCGTCCCAAGTTGTGGAATTGTCTCAAGTCCCAACTACAGTAGAGCTAGCTTTATCAAATGAAGACGACCTAAGTGATCAAGATATTATTGAAGAGGAAGCTGATTTAGAAGATAGCACCTGCGAAGTATTTGAGTCTACCGACGTTCTATCCGTTAATGAGATTGCCCCTGAGGAATGTCAGTCGCAGTTGCCTACCACTCTACCTTCAACAGAAGACAATCCCAACCTCCAATCCTTTACCCCAGATGAAAGTATTTCAACCGAAAGTACGGCCTTACCTAGCGAGACTGTCTTAAACGCTACGGGTATTGCGGAAAATCTAGAAACTAAATCTTGCGAAGCAGAGGAATGTCAGCAGTCGCAGTTATCGATCAATCTACCTTCAGTAGAAGGCAGCCCTGGTCTCCAGCTTATCAATCAAGTTAGTAATACCTCAACCGAAGATCTATCTCTATCTAGCGAAGCTAGTTTGAGCGATCAAGATGTTCTCCAAAACGAGGCAGATTCAGAAAACAATGCTTGCGAAGCACCTGAAACTGCCGAGATTTTATCTGTAAGTGAGGTAGAACCAGTCGAATGTCAATTTTGATGCCGTTTCGCAAGCAAAACTAATCAGCATTTCTTATGACTATATGTTCTAACATCGCCAAACTTTACCCTTACAAAGCGATGGCGAGTGTATTATTCGCATTTGTTTTTGTGAGTATTATCAACCCTTGGAGTGTTGCTGAAAATTCACCCCAGCCTTCAGAGCTACCTGAGCCGTACTCTGCCCAGGCAGACCCCAATCAGCTCTTTCAAGATGCTTGGGAGGCTTACCACAGCAAGAACTTTGAGCAAGCAGTGGTTCTCTGGCAGCAGGCGCTAGCCCAATACCAGGCGACTGAAAACCTTGAAGGTGAAAAAACTACCCGAGAAGCATTGGGGGCCGCTTACCTCAAACTGCGCCAATACGACCAAGTAATTACCTATCTACGTCCTCTTCTAAATGCCCCGGTCGCAATAGACAATTGGCAACCTCAGGCTGCTGCTTGGAGCAACCTGGCTCTAGCCTTGCGGATGACTGGCACATACGCTGAGGCTCTGGCCGTACAGCAGCAGGTGCTTACCCTGCGCCAGGCCAACCGAGACACCCTGGGCGAAGCTGAGGCTCTAATTAACCTGGGTCAAATCTATCAGGTGCTTGGCAACTACAGCACTGCAATTGCGTTTTACCAACAAAGCCTAGACCTGCTCAAAGACGGGCAAAATCAGCAGGCCGAGGCAATTGTGTTGGGCAGTATAGGGGCTGTCTACGCCGACCAGGGTAACTATACCCAGGCTCTGATTTACTACGAAGACAGCCAAGCTATTGCAGAAGCCATCAACGACTTACGAAGCCAAGCCTATGCCCTGTCTAATCTAGGAGCCGCCTATTTTATCAATCAGCAAAATTACGCCACCGCTCTACAGTATTGGAGCCAAGCACTAGACCTAGCCGAGCAAATTCCCGATAGTTGGCTAACCGCCAAAAATTCGTCTGACCTGGGGCTAGTCTACGAACAACTCCAGCAGTTTGAAGAGTCGCTTAATTTTCACAACCGCAGTCAAACGCTATTTCAGCAGCTAGGGTCTAAGCCTGATGCAGCCATGGCCTTCAATAACCAAGCCCACACTCTGCTGCAGTGGGGCAAAGCGCTACAGAGTAGCGGTGCCTCCCCCCAGGCTACAGCTAAGTTTCAACAAGCTGCCGCGCACCTAAACGAGGCGATAGCACTTCTAGACTCTATCCGTAGCGAGCTCAACACTGATGCTGAAAGGGTCTCAGTGTTCGATACCCAAGCCATGACCTATAACCTGCTTCAGCAGGTGCTTGTCGAGCAAGGGCAGGGCGAGGTTGCCTTGGAGGTGGCAGAGCAGGGGCGATCGCGCGCCTTTACTTCCCTCCTAGCCGAAAGGCAGCAGTTGCGGTCAGACGACATTGCCCTAGAGCAGATTCAGGCGATCGCCAGAGCCCAAAACGCCACCCTGGTGGAATATTCCCTGGTGCCTGAGAACGAGTTTGTGCACCAGGGCAAACAGCGGGGCACTACCGCCGAGATCTACATCTGGGTCGTGCAGCCCGATGGCGACATCACCTTTCGCCACACGCCTGTTAACACCCAGATCCACCGTCTCGAAGACCTAGTTAAAACCTCTCGTGCCGCAATCGGGCTGAGAAGTCGAGGTGGGTTTGCTTTGGCTGAGTCAGAGACACCAGATGTCTCCGAAAATCTCAAAATTCTGCATCAACTGCTGATTGACCCTATTCAAGACCTGCTACCTTCTGACCCAGACGAACAGGTAATTTTCATCCCTCAGGGCGACTTGTTTTTGGTGCCCTTTGCAGCCCTGGTAGATAACGCTGGCAAATATCTGATTGAGCGCCATACCCTGCTGACAGCTCCTTCCATTCAGGTGTTAGATCTTACCCAGCAGCAGCGGGCTCGGCTAGGTACCGATCGCCCTCTCACCCCCGCTGACCTGCTCATCGTTGGCGACCCAGTAATGCCAGAGGTGTGGGATGCCCAATTGGGGCAGATGAAGCCGCTATTGCCCTTGGAGGGGGCCAAGCAGGAGGCGATCGCGATCGCAGATTTCTTCAACACCAGCGCCTTAACAGGAGTCGCCGCCACCGAGCAAACTATCAAACAGCGCATCGGTAGCGCCCGCCTGGTGCACTTGGCCACCCACGGTTTGTTGGAGTACGGCAACCCCCAAGACTCTGGGGTGAGCGATATTCCTGGTGCGATCGCCCTGACACCTAGCTCTGGTGAGGACGGGCTACTCACCGCCGCCGAAATTTTAGACGGACTCGATCTCAAGGCTGACCTAGTGGTACTCAGCGCTTGCGATACGGGTCTTGGCAGCATTACTGGCGATGGGGTGATTGGCCTGTCGCGATCGCTGATAGCGGCAGGTACCCCTAGCGTAGTAGTCTCCCTGTGGGCAGTGCCCGATGCCCCTACGGCGGAGTTGATGACGGAATTTTATCGCCAAATGCAGCAGGGGCAAGATAAGGCCCAGGCTCTGCGACAGGCGATGCTGGCGACCATACAAACAAATCCCGACCCGAGAGATTGGGCGGCTTTTACCTTAATTGGGGCCGCTGAGTAGTCAATCTCGACAATTTCAGCAACTAATTAGTCATAAAGACATATAGCCGACATTCCGCAGGTTGACGATTATTTTTGCTTGTGCATTGCCCAAGGTGATGGCTGAAAGCCTCTTTGGAAAAGGGTCTCAGCAACGGAGCAACCAACTGCCTTAAGCCTTAGCTTAACGATCCGCAATCATTCGGACAGTGGGCTCTGAAAACTAAGATCGCCATTTGCTAGGGCTTTTGGGCGACGCAAAATCCATGCATATCGAAAATTATTTGTCAACCTGCGGAATGTCGGATATAGCTATGGTTATCTGGGTTAGGTCGCGGCTTACTTGAGCACGGCCTCGATAGCGGCTCGCAAGCCGTCGGCATGGGGAAGGAGTTTGCGAACTCGGCTTTTTAACCAACCCCAGCCCTTTTCAATCCGGTTGAGGTCGGGGAAATAGGGTGGAAGGTAAACGACCTGACAACCTGCGGCTTCAATTAACTGAACAATCCGGCCACCGTGGTGAAAGGTGGCATTATCCAAGAATCACGCCATCACAATGTCACAAGGTGGGAATCAAGCAGGTCAGTTCAAAGACCGTCCGATTACACGCTCCTCGACGATAAACGGGGCAATCAGTTTCTGCCCTCGATATCCGGTAATCAGGTTCACGCGCTCTTGCCGCCGTCCCGACTTGAGGTCTGCGTATTTGCATAACTTCGGCACCTAGTTGCGTCAACTTCGGCACCCCCTCCGAGGCGGAGGAAAAAATGGCATCGATGGGCAGGTCAAATTCATTATGCGGTCTGTGGATAGATCGAGAAAAAAGTTAAACGACAATTAGGTCATAGCCGGGGACTCCTGGTGTGGGTCAGTGGGTGATGTGAGAGCACTGGTGAGCTTGCGCATGGATTCACCCTTGAGGGTCAGGCGGAGGGAATCATGGACAATGCGGTCGAGGATGGCATCGGCGAGGGTGGGATCTTGAATTTGAGGATGCCACTGGTCGACGGGGAACTGGGTGGCAAAGAGACAGGAGGCGCGGCGGTAGCGGTCATCAAGGAAATCAAGCATTTCGCGGGCTTGATTCGGGGAGAGGGCATCTCTGAGCCATTCATCGAGAATGATGAGCTCAAAGCTAGCCAGATGCTTGCGAAGTTTGGGGAACGAGCCGTCGACCTTAGCGAGTTTCAATTCAGAGAGCAGGTCAGCGGTTTTGAGATAGCGCACGGCATAGCCTTGTTTACAGAGGTGGTCAGCGAGGCTACAGGCAAGGAAGGTTTTACCGACACCCGTGGGGCCAACGACCACCAGACTGAGATGCTGAGTGAGCCACTGCCCCTGGGTCCATTGGAGGAACTGGGCCTTTTTCAACCCCCGTGGCACCTCAAAGTCGATGTCATTGAGCGTGGCAGAGTTAAAGAGGGTGGCCTGCTTCAGTCGGCGTTGGAGGCGCTGCTGCTGACGACGGAGATATTCACGCTCGACCAGGAGGGCGAAGCGTTCGTCAAAGGCGAGGTCATGGTAGGTAGGCTGGGCCTGCTGCTCTTGCCAGGCCTCCAGCAGGCCGATTAATCGAAGCGATTTGAGTTGGTCTAAGGTGTGTTGCATAGGACTCGGTGAGACAGGACTAGGAATAGTAGGCTTGGCCCCGGACATGGTCATGGGGTGCGGAGGGGAGCGCGTCGTCCTCAGCGGGAAGGGGCATGGTATCGAGGTTGGCCTTGAGAATGGCTTTGAGCCGCTTAAGACCGACCAAGGCAAAGGTGTTGGCGTGGCGACAGGCGGCCTCCAGTCGAGTGGGGCCATAGCGGGTGGCTAAAGCTTGCATGCCTTTGAGGGTGCGAAAGGCTTGTTCTTCGTGGTCTTTGAGGGCAAAGATAGCCTCCACTTGACGGTGCGTATGGGAGCCAACCTGAGTGGCCCAAGCCAGAAACGAGGCCTTGGATTGGGCTTTGTAGGCCCAGTGGTTTGGGGGCATATGCACCGCCAGGGTACTGTGGCGATAGGGGATGGACGCCTTGGGATGCACCGCAATTCGTTGATGGTCGTAGAACACTTCCACTAGCGACTCGCTGATTTTGACGCTCACCTCCCGCCGGGCAAACCAATAGGGCACCGAGTAATAGTGGCGCTCAATCTCCAGGTGATAGTCCAGATTCACCTTCGCCTGTTTCCACCGGGCCAGGACAAAGGGCATCGTGGGTAGGGGCTTCAGAGCCGGTTGGTCGACCTGCTCAAAGAGGGCTCGGCGAGAGCACCCATAGCTTTTCATCACCCGCTCATTTAAGGCGCTCAGCCGCTCTCGAATGGCATCATTGAGCGCCGTGAAACTGGTGAAGCGCTCATGGCGTAAGGGGGCTAGAATTTGGCGCTCCACCTCCTGCACCGCCTTCTCTACCTTGGCTTTGTCCCGTGGTTTATAAGGCCGGGCGGGCAGGATGGCCACCTGATAGTGTTCGGCAAACTCCTGATAGCTCCGGTTTATTCCCGGTTCATAGCGGCAGGGGGCGTTCACCCCTGATTTCAGGTTGTCGGGCACGATGGCGGCGGGCACCCCACCCAAGAAGGCCAAGGCCCGTTGGTGGGACCCGAGCCAATGCGGCAGCGCCTGGGAGGGGGTGGCTTCGGCAAAGGTGTAGCTACTGGCCCCCAGGCAGGCGACAAAGATCTGGGCCTCGCTCTCCGTTCCCGCTTCGGCGTCAATGACCGTTACCGTCAGGCCGCAATAGTCCACAAACACTTTCTCCCCGCCTTTGTGCACTTGGCGCATCGAAAGGTTGTGCTGGCCTTTCCACTGCCCATAGCGGCGGCAGAACTGGGCGTAGCTAAACGTCCAGGCCGCTTGGTCAAGCCCTTCTTGCCACAACAGTGCCAAGGTCACCCCTTTGCGTTGAAGCTCTCGGTGCACCTGCTCAAAATCTACGAGCGTAGCGTCCACCAGGGGCGGTTTCCCTTTCCCCAGCAGCGATTGCGCCTCGCTATCACTTATCTGCAACAGCTGTTCGTAGCTCAACCCTTTGGCGGCAGCCCTCCGCAGGTAATCTTGCACCGTCGCGCGCGCGACAACACAACTGCGGGCGATCTCGCTTTGGTTGTACCCCAGTTCATGGAGTCGGATAATCTCTCGAAATTTCACCATCGGCAGTTGCTCTCCTTGGCGGTGTTGGCCCATCTCGGGTTCCCTCTCCCTGGCTCGGGGTCGAGCGCAGTGTATCGGGATCCATCGATGGGGTAGACATGACCTGCCGAAGTTGATGCGATTTAGGTGCCGAAGTTCATGCGATTCACCTGCTGAAGTTGGCGCGAATCAGGTGCCGAAGTTCATGCGATTTTGCAAGGTCACAGCACCGCATACCAGCAGGCGAGTAGCCAGACCCATAAGTGTCGCGCTCATCCATCCCAGACTCATCGACGTAGAACCAATGCAGCGCTTGGGGGTTAGAGATGTGGGCTATAAACGCGCTCCGTTTTGTGTCATCGCGTTAGAGGTAGCCGTAGGTCTTTTTTTTCGCGTAAAGCCATCGTCTTCAACGCTCGTGAGATCGTTCGTCGGCTGACATCGCTGGTCCAAAGCTTTGCCATCTCGGCCTGGGTTTTGGAGCGATACTGCTCATCAAAGGCTCGAAACGCCTCCCAGTTCTGGATCTTTACCTGAGGAGCCTCCACCCTAGCGGTTGGTTCAAGGCATCCGGTCGCCGCTTTTCGCTTCAACCACAAATCAATGACTCCCGGTTCGCTCATTTTTTCTGGCGTTCAGTCAATTGGCCAAACGCTGTATGTAGCGCCTGGAGGCATATTTATCTGACTGGCTTCACGAGTTGACGAAGAATTCACATGAAATGCGATTAGTCAATAGCTAGGTTAAAGGCTGTAAACCCTATTCTGCCGTAGCAATTCTGAAAAGCCTTTCCGAAATGAGCGAACTGGGAGCAATGATGTTACGGCTGATTTGAAACGGCGCACTAGCTTCGCTCTTCTTTAACCCATCGCATTCTATGGTGTCGATAACTTTCTGCCACAAATCGAGGCTGTAGGGTTTAGCCATATTACTCGTACATCATGAGACTCCCGTTTAGTCTATGTCCTAATTACCTTGGCCATAGCTATAGAGGATTTTAGTGATTTTTTAAGATAAAAAAGCTCTCGCTGCGTTGAGACTCAACCATCTGATATTTCATGGCGTAAATTTATCCACCGCGCGTGGTTTCTGACCTGTCATAGGCATCTTGACTACGTGACAATAGCTGGGAGATTTACACCGCCCGACAATAGCTTTCCTTGCCACGTTGCTAGGCCTAGAGGCATAAGGATTCAACAAATCAGCAGAAATATTAAGCATTCATAAAAACCAATTAATTATTCCGGAATGCAAAAAAGATCCTTTGAAATCAAAAGGTAAGGTAATTTCTATGATCAACACCCCTTTTCTCACTAGAGAATTTATCGGAATCAGTACATTTGTACAGCAGAGCGAAGAATTAGCAGTCCGGTCAAGACAGCAGAGTTCGACATAAATTACTTCGCTTCTATCTATCAATTTTGTTCATTTAATTAAGGTTTCATTATGAACAGTAAAGCAGCTTTTTGCTATGTTGTCGGCTTTGGGAATCTGCAGCTTCATAATCAATATGAAAACTGGTACGGAAGCTGGGATCTAATCGTGCCTGGCAACTTTGGCGGGAGTTCTCCCACAGACTTATTTTTATATGATAAGGTCGAGGGAAATGCCCAGTTTCTGTCCGTTAATGGTGGTGATACTAGCCCACTAGGAAGGCCTATCAATTTGGGAAGCAACTGGGACATAATCGTGCCCGGTAATTTTGGTGGTAGCCACTTTACAGATTTATTTTTATACGACAAAAATAATGGGATTGCTCGTTTTCTAAGTATTAATAGTGGTGCTATTGAGATTCTAGAGGAATATAGAGGTTGGGAGAGGAGTTGGGATATTATTGTACCCGGCAACTTTAGTGGTAGTTCGGGAACTGACTTGCTGCTTTACGACAGAATAAATGGTAGGGCAAGGTTTCTGACGATTGATCATGGTTCTATCAGTGCTTCGAGCAACTATAACAACTGGAGTAAACGTTGGAGCGCCATTGTTGCAGCTAAGTTTAGCAGTAGCTCTTACACAGACCTCTTCCTGTATGACCAAACCCAAGGGATAGCCGAATTTATTGCTGTTACGGCAGGAACAACCAGAAGCCTCAAGAAAGAGCAAAGTTGGTCAAGAACTTGGGACACTATTGTAGTGGGTGACTTTGGCAGTGGTTCTGGCCAGTCTGATCTGATCCGTTATGACCGTACTAATGGCATATTAAGTCTGTTGGTTGTTAGACCAGGAATAACTACTCAAGAAATTGTCAGAAATACGAACTGGTTCAAGACCTATAGTCAAGTTGTGGTGGGCAATTTTTTACCTGCCGGTACCATCACAGACTTGCTGTTTTATTCCAAGTCCAGTGTTGAACCGCCACCTACTCCAACTCCTACACCCACGCCCATACCAGGTCCTACACCCACGCCCACGCCAACTCCTACACCCACGCCCACGCCAACTCCTACACCCACGCCCACGCCAACTCCTACACCCACGCCCACGCCAACTCCTACACCCACGCCCACGCCAACTCCTACACCCACGCCCACGCCAACTCCTACACCCACGCCCACGCCAACTCCTACACCCACGCCCACGCCAACTCCTA
>PYGV01000296.1 GCA_003022385.1 filamentous cyanobacterium CCP3
TTAAAGCCCTAACCAACTATCATTGGTGGCCCGCATGAGCCTAATCATTTCGGGGGTGTGCTATCCGGATTTAGTATGAGGTGGGAAAGCCCACCCCCGCCGCAATCAGCCCGTAAAACCCGTGCCGCAGCTCCAGGGTAGACTCCACCACGTAGTGCACCAGGTCGTGGGGCAAAATCCCCTGCTTGGGCATGGGGCAGCGGGTGATGCTGCCATCGGGCCGGAGGCACTCCAGCCAGTCCATCTTGCCCTCGCATTTTTTGAAGTAAACCTGCATCGTTTTGCTCCACTAGCGATAAACGCTTGAACGTTCAAACGTTTTTTGGGAAACCGTCCTAACCAGACTGGCAGCTATACCAGGCGATCGCCTCGGCCTCCACCGTCTGAATCCAGCCGTGTTTGCTGTCGCTGTAGCCGTCAATATTCGCCGGGTACTGGGCGTAGGCGGCCCGCTTCACAGCGGCGTACTGGTCGCGCACTGCCGGATGGGCTCTGAGATAGTCGCGAAAGGCCAGGTGCCGCTCGATATCCGGGTCGCCCTGGCCGTAGATGTGGATGTTGTGGGTGCGGTAGCCGTCCTGGTCGCGGGTGAAGTAGCGCCGTCCCGGTAGACCGTATTCTCCCCAGGCGCGGTAGCCAGCGGCTTCGAGATGGGGCGTCTTTGCTTCGATGGCTAGAACCGATCGCGCCACGGGCAGCAGGTCGATGATGGGTTTAGCCGCCAGCCCCGGCACCGAAGTGCTGCCGATGTGGTGGATGGCGACAAGGGTTTCACCCAGCAGTCCTCGCAGCTGCGCCGCCTCTTGCTCAAAGGCCAGGGGCCAGTCGGGGGAGTAGTCGGTAAAGGTGTAGAGACTGCGCATGGTCTACTCCTCTCCTCGCCCAATCCACTTCGCCACGGTTGGCAATTTTGCCTGGGCGAGCTGGTCGAGCAAATCGCCAGGTTGAGTAGCAGAAATCAAAATCCGCCGATGCTCGGGGCGGATGAACTGCTCTGCGATCGCACCCTCTAGAAACCCCAGCAATCCATCATAAAACCCCTCCACATTTAGCAGGCCAACCGCTTTTTGGTGAAAGCCCAGCTGAGTCCAGGTGGCGACTTCGCAGAGTTCTTCGAGGGTACCGAGGCCGCCGGGCAGAGCGATAAACGCGTCGGACAGCTCAGCCATCAACGCCTTGCGATCGTGCATGGAGTTGACCACCCGCAGGTCGCTGAGGCCCCGGTGGGCCACTTCTTTGTCCACCAGGGCCTGGGGAATGACGCCGATCGCCTCTCCCCCGGCGGCCAGGGTGGCATCGGCGATCGCTCCCATCAGCCCCACGTTGCCGCCGCCGTAGACCAGGGTAAGGTGGCGGGCGGCAAGTTCCTGGCCGAGGGCTTGGGCCGTCGCCAGGTAGCTGGGGCGACGGCCCAGGTTCGACCCGCAGTACACACAAATTCGCTCCATCGCTAGGCTCCGGCACTGGTAGAAAAAACCCGGAGCTGCTCGGCCATGGCGCACGCTACGGCCTCGGGCAGCATTACCACCTCAGGCGTCGCATCCTGGGGAGCAAAGCCTGGATCAATGCAATCGCGCCAAAAGTCCAGATGCACCCGATCCAGGTCGTGGGGCGAGGTTTCTACGGGTTCGCCCCCCTCCCCCTGCATTGAAAACCAGCTCAGGTACTCTACGCCATCGATAGTTTCGCGAAAGATCACCTCCACCAGCATCTGCTCGCGCTCCAGGGTGGCTCGCACCTCGTCCATGCGGGCCTTGAGGGTGGCCATCCAGGCGTCTACTTGGGCCGTTTTACAAGGGTTTACCCGAAACCGAGTCAGCTCTACTTTCATGTTCAACGCTGCACTTCAAGGCATTGGCAAGTCTTGATCATAGAGAACCAGGAGGGGGAATGAAACGATCAAAACCTCGTATTTTCTCTGGAAACGCCAAAGAAAGGTTTGAAGGCCCCATCACCTTTTGAGAGACCAGTGCCCAAAACCAAGGCTGTGTTGCATGAGCAGGCTGATCTGGTACCCCAACGGCGATCGCACCCCCCCACCCGCTACGACCAAATCCTTTTGGCGCTAGCACTCGCTAAACGACCTAGACATCGGCCTGTGGGCAATAGACACAAGCAGCGTAGATGCTTACGATCGGCAGTAGCGACCCTAAAATTTACGCCCAATGCCCCTAACTCTGAATGAACCACTTTCCCTCGACGTTTCTGAACGAATCAAAAGCAAAGCAGGCGCTCCCTTTGACAACGCCCATCGAGCTGTGATGACACTGACTGGAGCAACCTACGTTCAAGGGTTTGTGGTTTTAAACAATGGGCAGTATAAGCCTACTGAACACGCCTGGATTGAACTGGGTGAAGCTATTATTGACCCAACGCTACCGCATATCAATAAGGCCCAGCAGGAAATCTACTACTTTCCCGCCCAAAGCCTCAGCATTAAGGCCTTAAAAGCCCTTGTTGAAGAGGCTCGGGAAGATTACCCAGACGACCCGCCGCTGCCGATTTACGGTGCCCCGCCCTACGAGTATTACGGTGACGTGATGCTAGGGGGGAAAGACTACGTGAATGCTTATCAAGCAGCCGAATTAAAGAGCAGAGAGCTCAAGGCAGCTAAAGCAGAACGCCAACAGAAAACTTGACGCTGTCAAATCATTTTGACCATCCTGCTTCAGGCTTACAGGAGCGCGTCGGATGACGAAGTGATAGAAGCGACGCTGGTGCTGGTGCGAGCGGGCCTGATCAAACATCGATTGGACCGGCTGTATCGGTGCTCTAGTGCACCTCGCCATGGTACGGCAGCAATCCTTAGACGAGGTCATGGCCGATTTAGGCATCCAGCCCGTTGTGCTTTAAGGAAAGGCATCAACGACCAGCTCTAAATACCCCGTAACCGGGTCAGGCTGGCGGTGCAGTCGCAGGTGGGGCAGGTTGGCTATAGCAATTTCCGCCGTCGTGCGAACCACACACCCCGGCATGATATGACCACCGTAGACCCGGCCCTGGGCATCGGCCACGGCCCCGTGCAGGTGTATGCCGTGCCGCGACAGCGTGCCGGTGAGGGAAATTAGCTCCAGCGGCCCAGCGATCGCACTCGCCTCCTCTACCGCCGCAAACCGCAGCAATGCCTGAGTCAAGCTGCCCAACCCCGTAAGAATCACCCCCGCTTCCAGCACTTGAGCCTGGGCAAAAGCCTGTAGTTCTAGCTTGAGATCTTGGCCAGGGGTGAGGCGGAGACAGTAGGTTTGCATGCTACGCCGACGCCTCATCATCCCGCTCGGCGCGAGCCGAGCGCGCTTCAAAGGCCGGGCACACCCCCTCGGGGCTGACCTGGAGCCCGTAGAGAGGCGAATTGGGGTTGCGGCAGCGGCCTTCGCGCTGGTGGCGGCAGGTTTGGCAGCTGGGTAATTGCCAGGGGGTGTCGCTGCTGGTCACCGTGCGCATCAAGTCGCGCTGATTGAGACCTTTGATCACCAGTTCACTGCCCTGCCAGCGGGCCTGCACCAGGCCAGTGTCGGCCAGGGCAGCCCAGCGGGGGTCGGTGGTGAGGGCGTCGGGCAGCAGCAGCAGCACGCTGTCGTCTATCTCGGTGATTTCACCTTCAAAGATCGGTTCGGGGGCGGCGGGCTGAATGAAGCGATCGCCGATCGGAAACTCTGCCTCGTTACCAGCGGAGGGCAGGTGAAGCTGATAGCGAGTTTGCAGTTCCTCTAGACCAGCCAGGTCGGCCAGGTGGGTGGGTTTGCCATGCACGAAAGCAACGTGCTGGGGTCTGAGGTTGTGGATCAGCTGGGTGGTACCGACGCGATCGCTGTGGGTAGTAAGCTCGTAGGTGTCAATCTGCACTTGCTCCGACTCTAGTTCAGGCACCAGGGTTTGTAACCAGCCCAGGGTGGGGCCAGGGTCGTGGCTGGTCGCCAGCAGCAGGTCGGCCATCGCGGTGGCAAACGAATCGGGCAGCAGTACTGTCCAAGGCTGATTCCAGGCGCGGCAGTGGTCGCTGAGATCGGCCTCGCGGTGGGCAATCATAATGCAGGGGCGTTCCCCATCGGGATGGCCATCTACCCCCAGCCGCCGCACGTGGGGCAAAATGCGATCGTCCCAAAACAGGGGCTGGTGGCGGGCAAAATTTTGCACGCTGCTGGGAAACTCTGACATCAGCTCCAGGTACAGGTCGCAGCCCGCCGCCACGGTTTGATCGACCCAAACGGTAATATCTTGCCCGGTGAACTGGTGGTGGCTGCGCAACAGCATCACCAATTCCTGGCCAATGCCCAGGGTAGGCGTGGGCAGCAGCACCGATCGCCCCTGCTGCACCAGGTTGTAGAGCGTGCTGGCCAGCAAATTCTCCTGCTGGCGGCGGTGGGGGTGACGGGTGGTACCGGCACTACCTTCAATAATCAGCACATCGGGCTTGAGGCCGCGCAGGGCCTCCAGGGGCAGGCCATCCACCAGCCGCGAGTTAGACATAAAAAAATCGCCCGTAAAAAACACCGTGTAGGGGCGCTGGGACGAGTGGTAGGTAAACAGGGCGCAGGCGGCCCCCGGCAGGTGACCGGCTGGCCAAATCTGCACGGTCAGGTCGTCGGCCAAACTAATCGGGGTCTGCCAGGGCAGCGCCTGACATAGGTGGGGCGGCACCGTTTCGCCCAGCCAGTTGAGCGGCAGCAGCTGGGCGGTCACTTCGCTGCCGTAGATGGGCACCTGGGGGAACCGCTGGCTAAACTCTCGCACGCCGCGAGCGTGGTCGCTGTGGGCGTGGCTGCAAAAGAGCAGGTCAGCCGTTTCGATTCGACCGCGAGCCGCTTCTAGGGCAGACAAATCCCGCAGCCCGCAGTCCAGAACAATTCGGCGAGGACCCATGCGCAACTCTAGACACAGCCCTTCTTGGCCGTGACCCGCACCAAACGGAAAGCAAACCAGATTACTCACGGAATGGCAAACACCCTAAGCAGCGGCACAACCGGGGGCCAATAGACTGGGCCGGTAGCTGAGCAAAAGCTTAGCAGGCCTAGTGGGCCGAACCGTTGCCGTGGTAGTTGTCGGTGTCATAGAAGCCGTTTTTGGTGCCGAAGAATAGGGTAGCCACTACAAATAGTCCGGTCAGTACAGCGAGGATGAGTTTGATATCCATAGGAGCAGTCGCGATGATAGAAAGGTCGATTGTATCGGAGCCTTGGTTTTGAGTCATCTTAACAAGTCTGCCTCAGAGGACAATGTGAAGCTTTGTAAATCACCTGCTCCCATTGCACCCTCGTGGCTGGAGCGATCGTCGCTGGCGGTGGCCCCCGACCTGCTGGGCTGTCGGCTGGTGCGGCGCTGGGCCGACGATCGCCAACTCAGCGCCACCATTGTCGAAACCGAGGCCTATACCGAGGGCGACCCCGCCTGCCACGCCTACCGCCGCGAAACCACCCGCAACCGGGTCATGTTTGGCCCGCCGGGCTTTGGCTATGTGTACCTGATCTACGGCATGTACCACTGTTTCAACGTGGTGACCGATCGCGATCGCATTCCCAGCGCCGTCCTCATTCGCGCCGTCGAGCTTGACGCTATCCCAGACTGGCTGGTGGGGTATCGAGCTGAAAAACCTGCCCGCTGGGGGGCTGGCCCCGGCAAGCTGTGCCAGCTGCTCGATATCGATCGCACCCTCACCGACATGCCCCTGGTGCCAGCGACAGGGCTCTGGCTAGAGCATCGCGATGCTGACTGGCAGCGGCGGTTTAATGCGGGAGTAATCGGCTTTACCCAAACCACTCGCATCGGTCTAACCCAGGGAGCCGACCTGCCCTGGCGCTGGTACGTCAGCGACTCCAAGGCTGTGTCGAAGCGGTAAATTCTCTGGCTGAGAAACCTGGTTTCTCAGCCCAGGATCTTTTGGTAGCTCAGGTGAGTTTCCTTGACGGTGAAGCCAACCGACTCGTACAGCCCCATGGCCTGGTTGGGGTTTTGGCTGTCTACTCCCAACAGCGCCGTATCCATGCCCGCCAGGTGCAGTTGGTGCAGCCCTTGCAGCAGCATCGCCCGCGCCAGACCCAGACGACGGTAGCCGCGCCGGGTGCCCAAAATCCCGATCCATCCCTCGTTGCGTAGTTTGTGAGCGTTGTCGTCGTGGTCAATGTGACCTTTGCAGAACCCGGCTAGGGTGCTATCAGGGGCGACCGCCGCCCAATCCAGTTCGGGCTGATAGGTGGGGTAGGTGAGGCGGTGCTGACGATCCTCCAGGGTCATGGGCGTAAAGTGCCAGTGATCGACAAAGCTCTGGTTGAACAGTTCCACCCAGGCAACGGCCTCGTCGGCGGTGGTGGGGCGCGAGGTAAAGCCCTGGGGGA
>PYGV01000051.1 GCA_003022385.1 filamentous cyanobacterium CCP3
GCTCAACGCCGCCTTCCCTTTTATTAAGTGGGTGGTGGGCATTGTGGTGGGGATTGCTCTGATCTGGGCCGCCGCCGATGTCGAGCGCCGCCGCGACCAGTGGCTACAGCTGACCCAAAGCTGGGGCCAAGATTTAGACGGCTGGCAGTGAGAAAACTGAATTTTTAGAATCCCACCACTCTAGCGGCGGTGACGGCAGCCAATAAATCGGCGTGCACAGCCTTAGAACAGCCGATCACCATGCCAGGGCGGAGATAATCGCGACAGGTGTGTAGCGGCGGCGGTGGGTCGCCCGCAAAAGTGGTCACAATGTAGCCCATTTCCTGGGCCATAAAGGCCAGCGCGGCCCCGTCGATAAACTGCCCCTTAGCCAGCACCGCTCCACACAGGTCGCCGCTGAGCAATCCATTAAAGTTAGGAATTTGGGTCTCTTTGGAGTAATCGGTCTTGGTATGGTAGACCCGGTAGCGATCGCCAATGTGTGGCACCACATCCCCCATTTGCCAGCCCAGACAAACCGCCGGTTTGGGGTTTTCAACTGTGATCTGGGTGCAGTCCTCCAGGGATTGATCGAGGCGGCCCTTAAAGGTACCCTCGCCCCGCAGGGTGTAGTAATAAATGCCCTGGCCGGGGGTAATGGCGATCGCCGCCTCATACTCATCGGCATTCAGAATCGCCAAAATGATCTGGTAGTTCGAGTGACCATCCAGATAAAACTGGGTGCCATCAATGGGGTCGAGGGTAATCAGGTAGTCGCCCGCCGGGCCGAGGTCAATGGCGCGAAAGTACTTGGTGTTGTAGGTCTGCTCGTGCTCCTCACCGTAGAAGCGTACCTGGGGAAACAACCCCAGCAGCACCACCTCCATCATGGTTTGAATCGACAGATCGGCATCGCTGAGGGCCGAGGCAAAAAAGTTGTCGCCCTTGCCGTCTTTGTCGGGCTGGGCCACAATCTGAGCCTGAATCTGCTGAGCATAGGCCCCAGCCGTTTTGAGGTAGGGCAGCAGAGCCGCCAGAATTTGACGCGGGGTAGTTGGGGGCAGCATAAAGGAAATGACCCGAAGCAGAGCAACTCCAATGTACGCCAGTCTGGTTAAACTCAATGACGCTAGCGACCAATCTGACGCATTCGTTCCTCCAGGCGGTTCATGCGTTCGTGCAGGTCGAGGTGATCAGACTCGTTGCTGAGGCTGTAGCCAATCAGCCGGTCGATCAACCGCCGCTGCTCTTGCTGAGCCGCTAAGAGATTTTGGATCTCCTGTTGAATGGCCTGATTTTGCTGCTGCTGGCTCACCTGGCTTTCCTGTAAATCGCGTTGTACTGCCAGTATTCGATCCAGCTCCTCATGGATAGATTGGATGTTGCGCTCGAACTTTGCTGAATCTTGTTGCTGTCTGAGCTGGCTCTCTTGCAGCTCGCGCTGTACAGATAGCATTGTCTCCAGGGTGCGCTGAATCTCGTCAAAGGTCATGGCGGCTGCGAGGTGGTGGTATTCCTATTTTGAAGCAAAAAGCAGGGCTTCCCCAGTGAGAAAGCCCTGCCTATTCAAGCTAAATCAAGCTGTCTAATGCTTCATCAAACTAAAGAACTGGGGATCCTGTAGGTTAGGTGGAACAACGTGAAACCCAATAGCCGTAAGCTTTGCTGGGTTCCACTAACGCTTCACCCAACCTACACATTTAAGTTTGACAGATCACTAGACTGAGCTGCTAAGTTCCTAAACCGCAGCCGCCTTGGCGGTCTTGGCATCGAGTTCGCCCTTGGCGTACTTAACAGCGTAGACATCCACAGGCTCTTGCTTGATCTTGCTGGCGTTGCCGGCGGTGCCAAAGGCATCGTAGCGCTCAGCACAGACCTCGGTCATATACTTCATCGAGGGCTTCATGAAGTGGCGAGGATCAAAGTTGGACGGATCTTTCGCAGCGGCTTCACGAATGGCGGCGGTGATGGCCAGACGGTTGTCGGTGTCGATATTGACCTTGCGCACACCGCTCTTGATGCCCTTTTGAATTTCTTCGATGGGCACACCGTAGGTTTCAGGAATTTGACCACCGTACTGGTTGATCATGTCCAGCCACTTCTGGGGCACCGACGACGACCCGTGCATGACCAGGTGGGTGTTGGGCAGGCGACGGTTGATTTCCTCAATCCGGCTGATGGCCAGAATTTCGCCGGTGGGCTTGCGGGTAAACTTGTACGCGCCGTGGCTGGTGCCGATGGCAACGGCCAGAGCGTCTACCTGGGTCGCTTCCACAAACTGCACCGCTTCGTCGGGGTCGGTGAGCAGCTGATCGTGGCTGAGGGTGCCCTCAAAGCCGTGACCATCTTCGGCTTCGCCAGCGCCGGTTTCGAGGGAGCCGAGGCAGCCCAGCTCGCCCTCAACGCTACAGCCAATGGAGTGAGCCACTTTCACCACTTCGCGGGTGACGGCCACGTTGTAGTCAAAGCTAGCGGGAGTCTTGGCGTCAGCTTCCAGCGAGCCATCCATCATGACGCTGGTGAAGCCGTTGCGCAGGGCCGAGTAGCAGGTGGCGGGAGAGTTGCCGTGGTCCTGGTGCATGACCACGGGAATATGGGGGTAGGTTTCGACCGCGGCGAGCACCAGGTGACGCAGGAAGTTTTCGCCAGCATAGGAGCGGGCACCGCGAGATGCTTGCAGAATCACGGGGCTATCGGTTTCATCCGCAGCCTTCATGATGGCTAGAATTTGCTCCAGGTTATTTACGTTGTAAGCCGGGATGCCGTAGCCATTCTCAGCGGCATGATCCAGCAGTAGCCTCAGTGAGACAAGCGCCATAAAATTCCTCCTAGTGTGTTCTCGCCGTTAGGCCTTTGAGTCGTTTAAGTAGGTAGCCTTACTCATCAATCTTAGGATAGATCGGATGATGTATGACGAAATGTTTGCAAAAGCTAAAGTCAAGCTTAAAAGACCTCCCTACCTAGTAGGGATGTGTTCACCCCTCCACTCTGCCCCATCATAAAACACTGTGGGGTCCAGACTATGCGTTCTACAACTTAAGAAAGAGGCAAGGCTAGAAAAATGGGTCGCCTGGGATTCGAACCCAGGACCAATCGGTTAAAAGCCGAGTGCTCTACCGCTGAGCTAGCGACCCGTAATTTGTGTGCTTTGTTTTATCACTCAGCACGATTAGCAATCGTAGCACAGAGTTTTCGCTTGATGTCACGAATAGAAAAATGAATATTCGGGTGACGGGCGATCGCACCGACTGCGAGCACAGTGGCCGCACCTGGAAAGACAGCGAATGCCTCGACTTTGAGCACGACCCCACTTTTTAGGTTTTTCCAGCTCAAACCAAGGGCCAGGGTGAAGGGAATGCTGACAGCCGACATCCCTAAATAGACGTTACGGAACGTAACCAAGCAGTTGTTTTCGTTCCAAAATGAAGCTTTAGTTTAATGAAGCTTCATTTTTAGAGACCCCTCACCCCAGGCCATGTTTCCTACCCATCGCCCTCGCCGTTTGCGCCAGCACCCGCAGCTTCGCCGCATGGTGCAAGAAACCCTGGTCACCCAGGCCGATTTGATCTACCCGCTCTTTGCCGTGCCCGGCGAAGGTTTCGCCAAAGAAGTGTCGTCAATGCCGGGGGTCTACCAGCTCTCGGTCGACAAAATTGTGGAAGAAGCCAAGGAAGTTTACGACCTGGGCATTCCCGCCATTATTTTGTTTGGCATTCCCGCCGACAAAGACACCGATGCCACCGGAGCCTGGCACGACTGCGGCATTGTGCAGCAGGCCACCACAGCGGTCAAAGAGGCAGTGCCCGACCTGGTGGTGATTGTCGACACCTGTCTGTGCGAGTACACCAGCCACGGCCACTGTGGCTATTTGGAGGTGGGCGACCTCAGCGGGCGCGTACTCAACGACCCCACCCTGGAACTGCTGAAGAAAACCGCCGTTGCCCAGGCCAAGGCCGGAGCCGACATCATTGCGCCCTCGGGCATGATGGACGGCTTTGTGCAGGCGATTCGGGCTGGCCTAGACGAGAGCGGCTTTGAAGATACGCCAATTCTCTCCTACGCGGCCAAGTATGCCTCGGCCTACTACGGCCCGTTCCGCGATGCGGCGGAGAGTGCGCCTCAGTTCGGCGATCGCCGCACCTACCAAATGGACCCCGCCAACGGCACCGAGGCGCTCAAAGAAATTGAGCTCGACATCGCCGAAGGGGCCGACATGCTGATGGTGAAACCCGCCCTGGCCTACATGGATATCATCTGGCGGGTGAAGCAGGCCACCAACTTGCCCGTTGCCGCCTACAACGTCTCGGGAGAATACTCAATGGTCAAGGCCGCCGCCCTCAACGGCTGGGTCGATGAGCAAAAGGTGGTAATGGAAACCATGACTAGCTTCAAACGCTCTGGGGCCGACCTGATTTTGACCTACCACGCCAAAGACGTTGCCCGCTGGATTGGGTAGGGAAGGGACGAGATTCCAGGGTTTTTGGAAAACCCTGGAATCTGCGCTAGCAGGTTACTCAAATACCAGGGGCCACAGATCCGCTACGGCGACCTCCCAACCGGGCAGCAGGTCAGGAATGGTGAGCGTGTCTTCGTTGCTGAGGGCGATCGCCTCCTGCCCCAGCCGATAGACCTCAACCTGCTGAATTTCGGGATTGATCAAAATACCGACCTGGGTGCCCAGAGCCAAAAACTCCTGAATTTTGTCCCGCAGTTTAGCCACACTATCCGTCGGCGATTTGACTTCTACCATCAGGTCTGGGGCCAGCTCGGCGAACGATCGCGGGCTCCGGCGCAGCCGCTCAGCTCTGACAAAGGAGACATCCGGGGCGCGGGTATCAGCGTTGGGCAGCACAAAACCTGCGCTGGAGCCAGTGACCCGACCCAGCTGGCGGGGCCGCACCCAGTTGCCTAAAACCCTCGATAGTTCGGTAGAGACTTCATCAGCCTCATAGCCAGATGGACTCATAACGTTGACTTCTCCATCCACCAGCTCCATGCGATAGTCGGGATAGTCGGCTTGTAGTTTGGCTAGTTCGTGAACGGTTAAACCCATCGTTAGCCCTCCTGTCAGAGGTATCTGAGCTTATTGTATGGGCTGATCGCTGGCTCACCCGGGGAGCTTACGGCTTATGCTGCAAGCAGAGAAATTCTAGCGGCCACCTATGACTTTCATTCTCACTAACGATGACGGTATCGATGCTCCCGGCATTGCGGCCCTGCGGGAAGCGCTGAGAGGTCAGTCCACCTATGTCGTTGCCCCCGATCGCCATCTGTCGGGCTGTAGCCACCAGATGAACCGGGGTGGGCCGATCGCGATCGCCCAGCGAGAAGAATATGCCTTCGCCATCGGTGGTACTCCAGCCGACTGCGCCCGCGTCGGAGTTAGCTACCTGTGCCCGGATGCAACCTGGGTGCTCTCTGGCATCAACGCCGGGGGCAACATGGGGGCCGATATTCACGTGTCGGGTACCGTCGCCGCCGTACGGGAAGCGGCCCTGCTGCGGGTGCCGGGTATTGCCATTTCTCACTACATTCACAACCGTCGCCCGATCGACTGGGGGTTGGCTACCCGTCTGGCCGCTCGGGTGCTTGAGACGCTGATGGCCGAGGCGCTGCCCCAGGGCTGCTTCTGGAATGTGAACTTGCCCCACCTGCAGCCGGGCGACCCCAACCCAGAAATTATTTTTTGCACCACCTGCACCCAGCCCCTGCCCACCGAGTTCAAAGTGGATCAGGGTCAGTTTTACTATGTGGGCAACTATAACCAGCGCCGCCACGATCCCAATTCAGACGTCGCTGTTTGCTTTGGCGGCAATATTGCCGTGACGAAAATTTGCCTGTGGTAGGGGGCTTAACCGCTATGGTTCGAAGCTAAATTCAACCCCAATGCCAAAGTGGTCAGACAGACCGCGCAAATCGTCGAGTTGCTGGGGCCAGACAAAGGACTGTTGAAAGTGCGCCGATACATCAGACGTAACGCAGATATGGTCGGTGTTGGAGTGCTGCCCGTGGATGAGCCGGTGGACGGGGTCGTTTTCGCCAGCGGTAAAGCAGGTCAGTTTCACGCTGTCTAGCGCCTGCCGCAGGGCCTGCTTGTTGCGGCGCGACCCGTAGTAGTGCAGGGCGTTTAAGTCCTGGTTGAAGTCTCCGGCTACGGCTAGGAGGGCCTCTGGATAAGTTGTTCGCAGCCGTTGCCAATCGGCCTGCTGGGCCGCCAGGGCGGCGGCAAAGGCTTGCCCCTTAGCGGCCGGGTACGATCGCCAACTACTCTCTAGCCAGGGCAGCACGGTGCCGTACACCACCCACTGCTGGCCACTGGCCAGGGTGAGCAGAGCGGCGGCGGTGCGGGCGGCATCGGTGGTTTTGAGGGGCACCAGTTCACCTGCTTTAGCCCAAATCTGAACCCAGCGCTCGCCCTCTGCCCCGGAGCAATCGGGCAGGCCGCTGGCTATCGTTCGGTAGTCTTCCCCAGGGGTAATACCCAGGTGGGTTTCGGTCAAAATCCAAATGTCGGCCTTGATGCGGCTGAGCCATTGGCGCTGACGCTCAGCCTGCACCGACTGGGGCAGCGCGCGCTCGAGATTCCAGGTGGCGATTTTCATTTTGAGTCGGCAGACGGGTGAAACAGAGAAAATCTCTGTAACAGCCACTACTTAACCTCAAGGACCTGGTTTTTGCATATATTCTTTAATACAAAACTGCTTGCCAAAAGCCCTTTCAGGACTTTTTTTGGCCTAAAGCTGGTAAAGATTGGTCAGCATGGCGTCACTGACCTGGGTGGCAGGGGCATCAAAGAGAATCTGGCCCTGGCGCAGGCCAATGATGCGATCGCAGTATTTAAACGCAAATTCGACCTCGTGGAGGCTGATTACCAGGGTTTTGCCGGTGGTTTCGTTCAGCTGGCGCAGCAGGTCCATCATCGCTCGCGATCGCTCTGGGTCCACGCTCGAAATCGGTTCGTCCGCCAGAATCGCTGCCGGGTCTTGCACCAGCACCCGCGCCAGGGCCACCCGCTGCTGCTGCCCGCCCGAGAGGCGATCGGTGCGGGCGTAGAGCCTATCGACAATGCCTACCTGGGCCAGGGCCTGGGCCGCAGTGGGCACCGCCTGGGGCCACACCAGCGACCACAGCGCTTTGGGCAGCGACCAGCGGCCCAGGTGTCCGGCGTTGACGTTGTGAACCACGGCCAGATTGCCCACCAGGTGGTGCTGCTGGTACACCGTGCCCACCAGCCGCTGAATTCGCCGTCGTTTTCTAGCCTTCAAACGGCCAATATCCTGACCCATGACCGCCACGCGCCCCGTGGTAGGTACCTGGCTGCCGTTGAGCAGGCTCAGCAGGGTGCTTTTACCGGCGCCGCTGGGGCCGATCAGGGCGACGCGCTCGCCGGGGGCGATCGCCAGGCTGCAGTCGGTCAAAGCCGCCACTGGCCCAAAGCGGCAGCTCACCCCCTCCAGCTGAAAAATCGCCCCAGAATAACCAAATTTGCCGCTACTGAATTTTGCCAATCTTGCGGCCCACAGCTTCAATTTCAGCGTAGTTTTCGTTCGTGGTGACGATGAACCGCTCGGCCCCAAACAGGTCAAGAATCTCTTTGTGCTCAGGCACCGCCGGGTCGAGGGCCAGCAGCGCCGCCTGCACCCGCTCAGAAAACCCTTCGCCGTAGCGCTCATCCACTTCGGGGCTGATCACCCAGTGGTAGTTATAGTAGGGCGGGGTGCGCCAGATCTGCACCACCTTGTCGGTGTCTACTGCGCCAGCGGCCAGCCGGTCAAGCCACACCTGCTCGTTGAGCACGCCCACCTCGTAGGTGCCCGCTTCCACCAGCTTGAGAATGGCGTCGTGGTTGCTCGAAAAGCCCACCTCGCCGCGAAAATCGTTCTCCACATCGACCCCAGCCTGCTCTAGGTAGGCCTGGGGCATCAGCCGCCCGGAGGTGGACGACTCGCTGCCAAAGGTAAAGGTGCGACCCTTGAGCTGAGCTAGATCACTAATCTCCTGAATTTCTTCGATGCCGCTGTTGGCGTTGGCGATGAAGATGCTGTGGAACTGTTCGTCGATGTCGCGCTGGGCGATCGCCTCAGCCCCCGGCAGCTGAAGCCGCGCCTGCACCCCGGTCAGCGCGCCAAACCAGACTAAATCTAGATCGCCCACTCGAAAGGCGGTGACAGCGGCGGCATAGTCGGTCACGGGCTTATACTCCACCGGCACGCCCAGCTCAGCCTCCAGGTAGTCGGCTAGCTTGCTATAGAGGCGCTGCAACAGCTCCGGGTCTTGGTCAGGAATCGCCCCAGCGGTGAGGGGAATGGTGCTGGTGGCCGCCTCTCCGGCGGTCTCCCCTGCGACACCCTGCTCTGGGGCTGAGGTGCCGCAGGCCCCTAGGGGCAGCAGTAACAAGAGGCTTGATACCCCCACAATCCACGAACGGCGAATGCTCACCATAATGGCTAACTAACGGCTTAAAACAACAGCACTAGATCATACGTGTGGATCCTACCTAAAGCAATGCCCTTCTCCAGGGATGCAGCCGACTTTAGGCCTAGCAGGCATCAGTGCTTCTAGCTCAGCCAGAGCAAGCCGCCCAAAACCAGAGCCACCCCAATCAGGGCTGCCCACAGAAATCCGTTGTCTTTGCTGTTAATTTCGCTAGGGTCAATGGCTGGTTCTTCGACTTTAGGCCTTAGACGAGAGGCTGCCTTAGTGCCTGTGTAGCCAGCCTGGCCCAAGCTTTGCGCCCCATCGGCAGACAGCTTATTTAGGTCGGGAATTTCCGTCATCCAGTTGGTGGGGCGCTGGAGCTGGGGGGCCTGCAAAATATAGAGCAAATTTTTGCCCTGCTTGCGGGTTTCCAGGTCGGGGTGGCGGGCGAGGGCTTGGCAGAGGGCGATCGCATCGTTTTGCCGACCCACTGCACTGTAGGCATTCACCAGCCAGGTTTGAATTTCGCCGCCTAGGGGTGTGGTGGCCTTGGCCAGCTTAGCGGCTTCCTCAAAAAACTCTACGGCCTCCCGGTAGCTGCCCCGCTCAAAGGCGGCTTGGCCGTAAGCGTATTGGGTTTTGGCGCGATCGCGGGTATCTTCGGTCATGGAATGTCAATTGAATTTACTTGGTAAAGAGCGCACATAGTCGTTGAGCCACATCACTTTGAGTTGCGTTCGATAATATTCCCAGCTCTCGCAAAATGAGTGAGGTGCGCGCTGTCATCAGGTAATGGAGCCGTAGGGTAGAGGGTTTACGCAGCCCACTGCTAGCAAAGTCAGGATGAGATGCATCAAAAACGATGTCTGTCGGCAATGGCTGGTCTGGAATGCGGCTAGTAATGAACGCCAATAAAACATGTTGGTAGGGGCCTATGGCGTAGGTTAGGCAAACGGCTGGCCTTACCTTCGTTGCCGATAGATCATCAAACGGGAACGGCACCAAGACAACCTTGCCCCTAGGGTTTGAAAGGCTTGCCATCACTCACACTATAAATATCTTCTTCGGCATCCTGGAGAAAATCAAAGGCAGGGTTCTGGGTTGCTGCTTTTAGCCAATCATCATCGCTCAGGTCATTGGCCTCCTCAACTAAAACGATCACTCTTACCTGTGCATCTTTCAGGGCAGGATCTAGCTGAAAATCAGGCCAGGTTAAATGGCCGTTGGCCATAACTGTTGCGGGTAGTTCGTAAGCTTTCATGGTGGCGGATAAATGGGCCTTGCAGCTACCAGACTAATGCCATATTCAGAACAAAGCCAGGGAGAACTGGGTCTCCAGAAAGGTGGGTGGGGTTGTTCAACAACTCGGGAACTTACTCCGGTTGGTAGATTTCGACCTGGCTGCTGCTGGGGTTGATCAGCCAGCCTAGGCGCACACCGCTAGCCATGTATTCCTGCATTTTGGTTTGCACGACCGAGAGGCGATCGCTGGGCGACAGCAGCTCCAGCACAAAGTCGGGGGCAATGGGCGGAAATTTTTGCCGCTGCTCAAAGGTGAGGGCATCCCAGCGCGACTGCTCGACCCAGGCGACATCGGGCGATCGCTCACCACCCCCCGGCAGCTTAAACCCCGTGGATGAGTCAAATAGAACCCCCAACCGATGTTGTCGATTCCAGTTCACAAACTCTCCAGCAATTCCGATATTGCGGTTGCCGGTTTCTCCACCCGTTGGCGACATAATCAGCAGATCTCCCTGGGCGTTGCGCTCAAACTTGAGGTCGGGGTTGGTGATGCACAGTTGGTAGAACTGCTCATCGGTCATGGTCAGGGCGGGCTGGAGCTTAATGGTGTAAGCCGTCATCACAGAACCCAGGAAGAGAATTGGCTACTTTCATCATAGAAGTTGGCTGAGCGAAGTTTTGCAGCTAGCCGTCTGCTGCGACCCCGTTCGCCTATCTTCCATAGAATCTTGACACGTTGGCTTAACCCGGCTTTTTTCGCTCAAGATGGAGTAAGGGAATAAGGAGACATATACCGTGGTAGCCCCAGCAATTAAGCCTCAGACCGACTCATTCCAGTACGAGGCCAAGACCCTCGCGATCGCCACCGCCCTGCTTGGGGCCACCCGCGAGAAGAAGAACCTCTTCGCCCAAATGCGCGACCAAATGCGCTGGGACGACAAAATTATGGACTTCGCCATGGGCAACCCTGGGCTGAAGGTGCAGCTGTTTCGCTTCATTGACGCCCTGCCTGCCCTGCGCAGCAAGCCTGAGATCGCCCGCCACCTGCAAGAGTACCTATCAACGGAAGAGGTGGAACTGCCCAACGCGCTGAAGGGATTGCTGAACTTCACGAACCCCGATTCGGTGCCCGGCCAGCTCGCCGCCACCACCGTCGCCCCGGCGGTGGAAACCCTCGCCTACCGCTACATTTCGGGGGAAACCATCGAGAGGGCGATCAAGGCGATCGAGCGCATGCGCAAGGATAAGCTCACCTTCACCATGGACTTGCTCGGCGAAGCAGTCATTACCGAAGAGGAAGCCCAGGCCTACCTCCAGCGCTACTTAGACCTGATGGAGCAATTGTCCCAAGCAGCGAAGAACTGGAAGACCGTCGATGCGATCGATAGGGCAGATGGTAAGGAACTGGCCAAAGTCCAGGTTTCCGTCAAACTCACCGCCTTTTACTCCCAGTTCGACCCGCTGGATGCGGAGGGCAGTCGCGCCAAAGTAAGCGATCGCATTCGCACCCTGCTGCGCCGCGCCCAAGAACTCGGCGTCGCCGTTCACTTTGACATGGAGCAGTACCGCTATAAGGCTCTCACCCTGGCGATTCTCAAAGACATTTTGATGGAGGCCGAGTTTCGCCAGCGCGACGATCTGGGCGTCACCATGCAGGCCTACCTGCGCGACAGCTACAACGATCTGAAGGACCTGGTACTTTGGGCCAAGAATCGGGGTACCCCCGTCACCGTGCGCCTGGTGAAGGGCGCTTATTGGGATCAAGAAACCATCACCGCCCGGCAGAACGGCTGGCGTAGCCCGGTCTACAGTCAAAAGGTGTCTACCGACGCCAACTACGAGCGCATGACCCGGCTGCTGCTGGAGAACCATCAGTATCTCTATGCCGCCATTGGCAGTCATAACGTCAGGTCGCAGGCCCACGCCATGGCGATCGCCGAAGAACTGGCCATTCCCCGCCGCAATATCGAGCTGCAAGTGCTCTACGGCATGGCCGACAAGCTGGCCAAAACCCTGGCCGATAAAGGCTACCGGGTACGGGTCTACGCTCCCTTTGGCGAGCTAATTCCGGGGATGTCGTACCTAATTCGTCGCCTGCTAGAGAACACCGCCAACAGCTCGTTCCTGCGGCAAAACCAGGAAGACGTACCGGTCGAGACCCTGCTGGCAGCACCCGAGTTTGCGGTGGAAGATCTAGAGGGAGCCGCGGCTGACTACTCGGTGCCTTTCCCCAATGCCGCCGATATCGACTTTGCGATCGCCACCAAACGCGCCCAAGCCACCGAAGCCCTCAAGACCGTCCACGCCCAGCTCGGGCGGCGCTACAACCCGATCATCAACGGTGCAGCGGTCGAGACCGAAGCTACGGCGGACTCAGTGAACCCCTCCAAGCCAGCGGAACTGGTGGGTAAGCTGGGATTGGCCAGTCAGGAGCAGGCCGATGCGGCGATCGCCGCCGCCAAAGCCGCCTTCCCCGCCTGGGCCGCCACCCCAGCCAAAGAGCGGGGAGCGATTCTGCGCCGCGCCGCTGACCTAATGGAAGAGCGCCGCCACGAGCTAAACGCCTGGATGGTGTACGAAGTCGGCAAACCCTTGGGCCAGGCTGACCCCGAAGTTTCGGAGGCGATCGACTTCTGCCGCTACTACGCCGACGAAATGGAGCGGCTCGACGCGGGCTATGCCTACGACTATCCCGGTGAAACCAACCGCTATCGCTATTTCCCGCGCGGCATTGCGGTGGTAATTTCGCCGTGGAATTTCCCGCTGGCGATCGCCACGGGTATGACCGTCGCCGCCCTGGTCACGGGCAACTGCACCATCCTCAAACCCGCCGAAAACTCCGCCGTGATCGCCGCCAAAATTGCCGAAATTTTGATCGAGGCGGGCATGCCCCCCGGCGTGTTCCAGTACCTGCCCGCGCGCGGTTCCACTGTGGGTGCCCACCTGGTCAACCACCCCGATGTCCACATGATCGCCTTCACCGGCTCCCGCGAGGTGGGCTGTCGCATCTATGCCGAAGCGGCCCAGTGGCGACCCGGCCAGCGCCATCTCAAGCGGGTGATTGCAGAAATGGGCGGCAAAAACGCCATCATTATCGACGAAAGCGCCGATTTGGATCAGGCGGTGCAGGGGGTGGTCTACTCCGCCTTTGGTTATAGCGGCCAGAAATGCTCGGCCTGCTCCCGAGCGATCGTCGTCGCCTCGGTGTACGACACCTTTGTCCATCGCCTGGTGGAAGCCACCCGCTCCCTCAACGTGGGCGAAGCGGTGAAGGCCAGCACCAAGGTCGGCCCGGTGATCGACGCCAATGCCCAGGCCAAAATTAAGGAATACATCGAAAAGGGCAAGGCCGAGGCCACCCTGGCCCTGGAGATGCCGGCCCCCGCCGAGGGCTACTTCGTTGGCCCGACAGTGTTTACCGATGTGAAGCCCGATGCCGCCATTGCCCAAGAAGAAATCTTTGGCCCAGTGCTAGCAGTGATCAAAGCGCAGGACTTTGACGATGCTCTGCGTATCGCCAACGACACCGACTACGGGTTAACCGGTGGCCTCTACTCCCGTACCCCCTCCCACATTGAGCGGGTGCAGAACGAGTTTGCCGTGGGCAACCTCTACATCAACCGGGGGATCACGGGCGCGATCGTTTCTCGCCAGCCCTTCGGTGGCTTCAAGATGTCGGGGGTGGGGTCTAAGGCGGGTGGGCCAGACTACCTGCTGCAATTCCTGGAGCCGCGCCATGTGAGCGAAAACGTCCAGCGCCAGGGCTTTGCCCCCATTGAGGGGGTAGATTAAGCCTCGCGACAATTAAGAAACCCGGAGCCTTCAAGCCTCCGGGTTTCTTTCTAAAACAGAGATCTTCTCTCAAGGAAGCATGGTCAATGGAATGTAACCACGAAGCTTCTTATGCCCAGCTAGCGGTAGAGTTTGCCCGAGCCCTGGCCAGGGGAGATTTTACCCTGGCCAATACTCTACTATCACCGGAGCTGGGTGCAGATTTGACCCCCGATCGCCTGCGCGAAACCTACGAGGCCATGATTGAGTACGGCGATGGGCCGTCCACCGATGTGGAGCTAATCGTCACAATGGAGCAGTGGCAGTTGCCCGAGCAGCGATCTACAGATTTGGGCTGGGCCTATGTAGCGATCGCGGGGGAAGGCTACTCGGAGGCCGTTACCGTTATTGTCGAATCTACCCAGGATGGTCCTAGAATTCGTGATATCGAATGGGGCCGCCCCTAGCCCGAAAGAGGTATTCACTGAGCCCAAACTGTGGGTTAATGGCAAGGGTTAACGGCGTTTTGCACCAAGAGAGCAATTTATGACTGAAGCAACTAACCCCAGAGTATTTTTCGACATCACCATTGGCGGCACCCCTGCGGGCCGCATCGTCATGGAGCTGCGAGCCGATGTCGCCCCCAAAACTGCCGAAAACTTCCGTGCCCTGTGCACAGGTGAAAAGGGCATGGGCACTTCCGGCGTGCCGCTGCACTTCAAAGGCTCCAGCTTTCACCGCATTATTCCAGAGTTTATGTGCCAGGGGGGCGACTTTACCCGTGGCAACGGCACTGGTGGCGAGTCAATCTACGGCATGAAATTTGCCGACGAAAACTTTACCCTCAAGCACACGACTCCCGGTCTGCTGAGTATGGCCAACGCTGGCCCCAACACCAACGGATCGCAGTTCTTTTTGACTACGGTGGCCACCCCCTGGCTCGACGGCAAGCACGTAGTCTTCGGCAGCGTGGTTGAAGGCATGGACGTGGTCAGCACTATGGAGCAAGTGGGCAGCCGCAGCGGCCAAACCTCCGAACCTGTGGTCATTGCTGACTGCGGCCAACTGTAAGACATTAGCCCTGGCCCTTGGCAGGTGATCCTGGGCTATCGTAGGTTTAGGTCATTTGCTAAGGGCATAACAGTGGTTGCTGAAAATCAACCCGTCAGAAACTTGACTCAGCTCCAACCCCTCTATAAGGCTGACTTCTATGCCTGGACGCTAGCACAGTCTCATTTGCTTCAGACTCAGCAGTGGTCTGCCCTAGACATCGCAAATTTAGTAGAGGAAATTGAGTCGTTGGGTCGGCAGCTGTCGAGTAACGGTTTAGTTGTCGTCGCTAACACTTTAGTGTCGCCTCAACTAAACCGTTACTCGACAATTTAGAAGAATCGGGATGGCGGGATTCGAACCCACGGCCCCTTCGTCCCGAACGAAGTGCGCTACCAAGCTGCGCTACATCCCGTTTTACTTGACTAGGGTAGCACAGTAGCCCCCCACCGTTAGCAATGAGTTGGACCGTCGTTGGCAAATTGCAGGGTTTAAAGCCTGTAATTTGCGACTTAGCCCAAACGCTTCGCCTCGCTGTGCGGCCAGACCGACCCCTACAGCTCTGACGCATCTAGCATTTGCGCCCAGGCCGCGATCGCTTCAGGACAATTCGCCAATCTTTCAACACTTTCCGCCAAAACGAAGCGGTTGGGTAAATTGTCGGTGGTGCCGCTGTTGGGGCCGTGTCACCGCCGAAGTAAGCGGGTAAACTCTAGAAAAATCTGCTCTCCTACTCTGATATTTGGAATCTGCTATGGCAGCACCCTCTGGCCCCATTCCAGCTACCCCAAAGCCCATTAAATTTGGCACCGATGGCTGGCGCGGCATTATTGCCGCCGACTTCACCTTTGAGCGCGTGGCACAGGTGGCGGCGATATCGGCCCACGTGCTGCACCGCTGCTTTGGGGCCGAAACCGGCAGCCGCACCGTGGCGATGGGCTTCGATCGCCGCTTTTTGGGGGCTGAGTTTGCCCGCACCGCTGCCGAGGCGATCGCGGCCCAGGGCTTTGACGTGCTGCTTTCCCAAGACTACGCCCCCACGCCCGCCTTTAGCTACGCTGCCAAGCACCAGGGACTGCTGGGAGCGATCGTCATCACCGCCAGCCACAACCCCCCGGCCTACTCGGGGCTCAAGATCAAAGGGGCCTTTGGCGGCTCGGTTTCCCCCGAGGTGACCAAGCAGGTCGAGGCGTTGCTGCCCAACCCGCCTGCTCCCTTGGGCAAACCCGGCCAAATCGAAACCTTTGACCCCTGGCCCGCCTACTGCGACGCGCTCCAGGCCGAAGTCGATGTATCCGCCATTCAAAAGGCGATTTCGAGCGGCAAGCTGACGGTGTTTGCCGATGTGATGTACGGCTCTGCCAGCGGTGGTCTACCGCGCCTGTTGGGCGAAGCCAGCGTTCACGAGCTGCACAGCGAGGCCGACCCGCTGTTTGGCGGCAACCCGCCCGAGCCCCTGCCCAAGTACCTGGGCGAAATGCTGGAGACCGTCAAGGAGTATCCGGCCCAGGAGGGCGTCAAGGTGGGGCTGGTGTTTGATGGCGACAGCGATCGCATTGCCGCCGTTGACGGCCAGGGCAACTTCCTCAGCTCCCAAATTCTCATTCCCATTCTGATCGACCACCTCAAGTCTCGGCGGGGCTACAGCGGCGAAATTGTGAAAACCATCAGCGGCTCTAACCTAATTCCGGCGGTGGCCAAGCTCAACGGCCTGGAGCTGTACGAAACCGCCGTGGGCTACAAGTACATCGCCGATCGCATGCAGGAGGCCAAAGTACTGCTGGGTGGTGAAGAGTCGGGCGGCATTGGCTACGGTCATCACATCCCCGAGCGCGACGCGCTGATGTCGGCCCTCTACGTGCTAGAAGCCGTCGTCGCCTCCGGCCTCGACCTCAGCGACTACTACCGCACCCTGCAAGAGAAAACAGGCTACTTCTCCGAGTACGATCGCATCGATTTGCCCCTGGCCAGCATGGGTGTGCAGGCCAAACTGCTCGACGCTCTCGCCACCGCGCCGCCCACCGAAGTCGCCGGCAAAGCCGTGACCCACATTCTCGACATCGACGGCTACAAGCTCACCCTGGCCGACGAGAGCTGGCTGCTGATCCGCTTTAGCGGCACCGAGCCTGTGCTGCGCCTCTACAGCGAGGCCAAAACCCTCGACGAAGTGCACAAACATCTGCACTGGGCCAAAGATTGGGCCAGCTCGTTTAGCTAGAGGCTTATAGGTGAAGCTGAAATTTCAGCTTCACCTATAAGCCCATGTAACAACACCTCAAAAAACATTAAGAGACTGCATCATTGTTCATGCAATCCTTAACACTGGAAAATTACAAGCGATTTTTCAGTCTTTGGATAGTCATGGAACAGCAGAAAACAGTCATTGTTACCGGCGCTTCATCTGGGGTGGGGCTAAACGCTGCCAAAGCCTTGGCCGATCGCGGTTGGCACGTCGTTATGGCCTGTCGCAACATCGATAAAACCAAGCGGGTAGCCCAAGAGATTGGCATGCCGAACGGCAGCTACAGCATCATTCACCTCGACCTGGGCTCTCTGGCCAGCGTGCGTCAGTTTGTCAGCGACTTTCGAGCCACCGGGCGCAGCCTGGAGTCGCTGGTGTGCAACGCCGCCGTCTACTACCCCCTGCTCAAAGAGCCGATGTACAGCGAAGACGGCTACGAAATCAGCGTGGCCACCAACCACCTGGGCCACTTCCTGCTGTGCAACCTACTGCTGGATGATATCAAGGCATCTTCTGCCGCCGACAAGCGCCTGATCATTCTCGGCACCGTCACCGCCAACCCCAAAGAGCTGGGCGGCAAAATTCCCATTCCCGCCCCTCCCGACCTGGGCAACTTAGAGGGCTTCGAGGCCGGGTTCAAAGCCCCCGTCTCGATGATCAACGGCAAAAAGTTTAAGTCGGGCAAAGCCTACAAAGACAGCAAGCTCTGCAACGTGCTCACTATGCGTGAGCTGCACCGCCGCTACCACGACGAGACCGGTATTACCTTTAGCTCGCTGTATCCGGGCTGCGTGGCCGACACGCCCCTGTTCCGCAACCACTTCAAAGCCTTTCAAACCATCTTCCCCTGGTTCCAAAAGAACGTTACGGGTGGCTACGTGACCCAGAAGCTGGCGGGCGAGCGGGTGGCCGATGTCGTCACCGATCCCGAACTCAAGGAGTCGGGCATGTACTGGAGCTGGGGCAACCGCCAAAAGCCCGGTCGCCGCTCCTTTGCCCAGGAGGTCTCAAACGAAGCCCAGGACGACGCCAAGGCCCGCAAGCTGTGGGATCTAAGCGCCCGACTGGTTGGGCTAGATAACGAAACGGCGCAGAACGTGCCTGCTACCGCCGGTTCAGTCTAATACCAAACGTCCATGCCGTTGTCACAGCACCTCCAACGCTAAAAATAGCCCCAGCTGTTCCCTGAGCGGAGTTGTTTGTCCACAGGACAAACAACTCCGCTCAGCCCTTGAACTGATTCAAAAGCGTCAGCAGATAGGCTTGCGATCGGATGCAATACACCTTAGCGATCGCCTCAGATTGAGTAGCTTTACAGCTGATCTAAACTAACGATTTTGAAGGGGTTTTACCCTCGTTCACTGGGTGAATATAGCCGTTTAGATATCGACCCAGGGCCATCAGCGGAAAGTGATGGCGGTAGAGGTGATAGCGAATATAGAAGTGTCGGGGGAAGCCGGTGCCGGTAAACTCCTGCTCATTCCAGGTGCCCTCGGGGGTCTGAGTCTCGATTAGGTAGCGAATGCCCCTTTCGATAGCCAGCTCGGCGGCGGCGCTAGAACTACCTGCATCGAGCAGCCCCAGCAGCGCCCAGGCGGTTTGAGACGGGGTGCTGGGTCCCTGCCCCTTGAGGGCGGGGTTGTCGTAGCTGCGGCAGGTTTCGCCCCAGCCACCGTCGGGGTTTTGGCAGCTAATCAGCCAGCTAACCCCGCGCCCGATTGCCCCACTTGCCCGCTCTGGAGCCACCAGCGCCAGCGCCGACAGCGCCCCGCTGGTGCCGTAGAGGTAGTTCACGCCCCAGCGGCCAAACCAGCTGCCGTCGGCCTCCTGTTCGTTGAGCAAAAAGGCTAAACCCCGCTCCAGCCGCTCGGCGGTGAGGTCGCGGTTGTAGCGGGCCGCCAGGTCGGGTTCGCGGCACAGGCGACCGTGCATCTCCAGCACTCGGGCGGTAATGTCGGCGGTGCTGGGGTCGATCATCGCCTTGAGATCGCCGTAGGGCACGGCGTTGATCCAGTCCTGGTCGTTGTTGATGTCGAAGGCGGCCCAGCCTCCGGTTTTGCACTGCATGGTGGCGACCCAGCGCACGGCTCGGGCGATCGCCTCACGCTTCAGGGCTTCATCCGGCAAGGCGACATCTTGCAGCGCCATCGCCACCACTGCCGTATCGTCTACATCGGGGTAGAAGCGGTTGTCAAACTCAAACGCCCAGCCCCCCGGCTGGCCCTGGGGATTTTTGACGATCCAGTCGCCGTAGTCGAGAATTTGCTTTTCTAGCAGCCACTCGCCCGCTCGCACCAGGGCGGGGTGGTCGGGGGCTAGGCCGGAATCGGTCAGCGATCGCATTCCCAGAGCCGTATCCCACACGGGGGAGACGCAGGCCTGCACCCAGTAGGTATCCTCAGTTTCTACCGCAAAGTTATCGATCGCCTTCAATCCGCGCCGCACCACCGGGTCGTTGACGTTGTAGCCCAGGCAGCGCAGGGCCAGCATCGAGTTCAGCATGGCGGGGATGATGCCGCCCCAGTCGCCCGTCGCTTCCTGGCGCTCCAAAATCCACTGCTCGGCTTTGCGCAGACCCTCATCGCGAAACGGGGTGAAGTTGATCGATTCGGCCAGCTTGAACGCGCTATCTAACCAGACAAAGATGTCGCTCCAGTCGCCAGCTTTCGGCAGTTCCCAGCGCACGTTGGCGATGCCCTCGGCGTAGAGTTCATCCAAATTAACGGCGGGCTCAATTGTGTAGACCGGCTTTTGGTCAAAAACCACCAGCAGCGGCACAGTGCTGCCCCGCGCCCAACTCGACAGTTCGTAGATGGTGAAGGGCGAGGGCGACTCCAGCAGCATCACCCAGGCGGGCAGCGAGGGCAGACCGCGCCAGTCGTAGCAGCCGATCAGCGCCAGATGCAGCTTAGTAAAAATGCGGGTTTTGCTGATGCCGCCGCGCTTGAGAATGAAATCCTTCGCCTTCAGCAGGGCCGGGTCGCTGGCGGGTACACCAAGAACTCTCAGGGCCATGTACGCTTCTACAGAAGTACTGAGGTCGCCGCCGTCACCGTAGAACAGTTCCCAACCGCCGTGGTCGCGCTGGTGCGATCGCAAGTACTGCTCTGCCTTAGCCAAAGGGCGGTCGCTATCGGTGCCCCAGATCTTGTGCAGCAGAATGATTTCGGCGGTAATGGTGACGTTCGACTCTAGCTCGGCCCACCAGTAGCCGTCGGGGTACTGCAGAGCCAGCAGGTAGTTTTGGGCGGCGGCGATCGCCTGCTCCAATCCGGTCAACTGCTGCGGTTCCTGCGTCTGCATAGCCACCCCCCGTATCCTAAACGCTGCGATCATTGAGGCAGCATAATGCAAATGCTCCCATCAAGGGAAGATAGCTAAAACAGACAGCACTGGAGCTGACAAAATGTGGCAACGGGTTCGCGTCTAGCAACTGATTTATGATGCGTAAGAATTAACCGCAGGCAATGGCGATGGCACTCTTAGCGTTGAGCTTGACCAGTCTGGCCCTCCTGATTTGGATTGGCATGCTGCTGTTTTGGGGCCAGTTTTGGCGCGCTGACCAGCGGCTCGATACCGAAACGATGGTTCCTCTAGCCACCTGGCCCACAGTGGCGGTGGTGATACCGGCCCGCAATGAGGCCGAGCTGATTGGGGTAGCAGTGCGATCGCACCTCACCCAGACTTACCCCGGTAGCCCAAACGTGGTGCTGGTGGATGACCAAAGTACCGATGGCACCGCAGCGGTAGCGAAGGAAGCGGCCAGCGCAATTAATCAATCCGATCGCCTGACGATTCTCCCCGGTGCAGCTCTCCCCCCCGGCTGGACGGGCAAGCTCTGGGCGATGGAGCATGGCTTTCGCTACCTGGCATCGCAGTCCACCCCGCCCGACTATGTGCTGTTTACCGATGCAGATATTGAGCACGATGCCTCCAGCTTGCAACAGTTGGTGAGTAAGGCCGAGGGCGATCGCCTCGATCTGGTGTCGCTGATGGTGCAGCTCCGCTGCGAGAGCGTTTGGGAACGGCTGCTAATTCCCGCCTTTATCTTCTTTTTTCAAATGCTTTACCCCTTCCCCTGGGTGAACAACCCTCAAAAACGCACCGCAGCAGCGGCAGGGGGATGCGCTCTGATCCGCTTTAGCGCCCTACAGAGGATCAACGGTCTCCAGGCCATTCGACAGGCTTTAATCGACGACTGTGCATTGGGAGCAGCGGTCAAAGCCAACGGACCAATCTGGCTCGGCCTTAGCACCACCATCCACAGCCTGCGCCCCTACCCTGATCTACACAGCATCTGGAATATGGTCGCCCGCAGCGCTTACACGCAGCTCAATTACTCGCCCTGGCTGCTGGTCGGCACGGTCCTGGGCATGGTGCTGGTCTACCTGGTCTCACCCCTGGGCGTAGTTTTGGGACTGGTTTGGGGCGATCCGATCGTGGCGCTGACCGGGTTGGCAGGGTGGCTGCTGATGGCTCTAGGCTACTGGCCAACGCTGCGCCTCTACGGCGGCAACCCGTTGCTGGCCCTGGCGCTACCGCTGATTGCCCTGCTCTACACCCTGATGACGCTCGATTCGGCTCGGCGGCACTGGGCAGGGCAGGGCGGTGCCTGGAAAGGACGGGTCTACAGCGATATGGGTTAGGTAGTTTTGGAGCGAACATGTGAAACATTTGGAAAAACAGAGACATTGGGAGATCGCTAACATTAAGGCGATTTCTGCTATAACCCTTGTTTCAACAGAGTTTTTTGGGCAACCTCTAGTAGAATCTTTACAACATGACAGATATTAGTATCGGCATGAATGCTCGTGAGGGTAAACACTATTTGCGATTCAAAGCTTCGATAACGAAAATCTTAAAGTCATTATGTTTTTAAATCTTGCAAACCTTTGGAATTAGATGCAATTTTCTAGACACATCACAAACACATGGTCTCTCAAGAAGATATTCAGAAAGAAATAGAACTAATAGATGAAAAATGGGAAAATCTAAGCGCAAGAAATGGATTGTTTGGAAATTTACTAAGGTCTGTTTCAATTGCCAATATTAGATCAATTGACGAGACTATTGAATTCACTTGGCCTGTAACAGTCATTGGTGGATCTAATGGAAGTGGAAAGACCACTGTTTTGCAAATATGTTCAACCGCATATTCTCAAGAAAAAGGTGGAAGGTATTATAAGCTTGGCGATTGGATTCGGAATGCGTTGCTTGGAGAGACTCCAGCCGTGCAAGGGAATGCTGATGTGAGCTTCTCGTTCTGGGATGGTACCTCCAGTTTTCATGTGCCTTATCAACCCGCTCGAACAAGATGGGGATATCCAAGACGAGGTAATCCCCAAAGGCATACTGAGTTCATTGGAATAGCCAATTTTGCACCTAGAATTGAGAAAAAAGATAGAGTTCATGTATTCCGAGCAAAACTAGAAATTCAGGCATCCGAAGAGATGGACTTTGACTCGATCAAGAGAATATCTAAAATTTTGGGTGTTGGGTACAGTGCAGTAAAAATTCAAAAAGTTGGAGTTCCAAAGGGCAAGTGGAGCGATTCTTTTCCTCAAATACAAAGAGGGTGTAATATCTACTCTGAACCACATATGGGGGCAGGTGAGCAAAAAGTAATTCGACTAGTTCAATACCTTGAGAAATTACCCAAAAAATCTTTGATTCTATTAGAAGAGCCAGAAATTACACTCCATCCAGATGCTCAAAGTGGTCTTGCCTGGTATCTCATGAATTTAAGTCGACGCCAAGGTCACCAAATCATTGTCGCGACTCATTCTCCTAATCTATTTGAAACCCTGCCAGCGCAATCAAGGGTTCTTTTAATACGTGATTCTAACAAGGTAGAGGTTTTACATAATGCCTCGTATTTAAGGGTTGCTCGAGAATTGTCTGGCTCAATCAAGACAAATCACGACATTGTTTTTGTTGAAGATCCAGCAGCAGAAATATTTTTACAGGAGATTCTTCGGAGATGTGCAAGAAAATTATTTGAAACAAGCTGTATAGTCCCAATAGGTAATACAGATGATGTTTACAGAATGGTTAGTTCATTTCGAAAAAAAGGAGTGAGGGCTGTAGGTGTTAGGGATGCAGATACTGGAGGAGACAAGGCTCAATATCTTTTTTCTCTACCTGGAAATGCATTTCCAGAAAAACTCTTGCTATCGTCAGATAATCTTGTAAGAGCGGAAAAATTTGTGAACGGAATTCAAGAATCTTTTGCGCTGGCAGAGACTCAGGGGTTAGGAAGGAGCGGTTCTGACCAAGTGAAGGAAATATTTAAGGCGCTATCGAAAGAATTGGGTTTAGATCCCGAAAAGCTTGCCGATCGGTTAATCTTAGCTTGGTTTTCAGATGAGGAAAATAGTCGAAAAGCGAAAAAACTTGCGGAGGAGATTGAGGTGGCATTTGATGATAATCCGTAGGGATCAAAAAATGCATTGTGAAGTATTCAAGCTTTACTGCGGTTCTAAAGTGCTCCTAATTGAAATTCTTAAAGTATCTTTATGCTGATAAGTAGGTAAGCCTAACTACTTGACTTTGGACAAACGCGGTCAGCCCACTGAAGATTTCGGTGGGCTTTGAGTTCAAAGCGAGGGAGCTAAGCGG
>PYGV01000297.1 GCA_003022385.1 filamentous cyanobacterium CCP3
CCCCTATCCCTAGCCCGGCGCCGGTCGCCCCCCCGGCTCCGCTGGAGGTGCTGCCCCACGACTCTACGACGGCACCTCCTGGTGCTGCCCAACCTCACGCGACCCTGCCCCGGGCTGCCAAGCCCGCACCTGTGGTATCGACCCAGCCCCAGCCCGAAACGCAGATCGCCCTACAGCTCCGCTGGTCAGAGGTTGGTTTTCACCGTCAAGGCCCTAGCACAGCGTCAGCCCCCTACGCTAAGCAGGCTGCCGAGGGGCCAGCCACAGGCGCATCGTACAGCCGCTCATAACGACCCCTGATCATCGGCTCCCGTACCGCCATGCGCCCCCGGCCGCGCTGACTCGCCGCGCTGCCTCAGCAGCATTTCCTGGTGGTGAATGGCGTTGTTGGCAATCTCCCAGGGGAAGGTAAACGACTCAAACGACTCGCTGGTAATGCGGTCTACATCTAGATCGGTTACCACTCGTTTGAGTATGTCGAACAGGCGTTCTCTAAGGGCCACTAGCTCCTCTAGCGACTCCGGAACGGCCCGCTCTGCAAATCGTGCACTGTGAATGTCATCGATCAGGGCCAGAATCTCCAAATTGTAGGTGTCGGCTCGATTTTTTTGCTTGCCCAGCAGCCACGATCGCAGCTGCCACAGGCTAGAAAAACTCAGCACCGCCACCGACAGCAGCAAACCGATCGGCTCGGCATATTCCACCAAAAACTCGGGTTCGCCCTGGGTGTAAAAGGCCTCTGCCCCAGGATGCAGGGGCAGCCCCAGATCGCCAGAGGCATCGAGCCGAATCATAGCGGCCCTGGGGTAAAGCGCCACCAGCTCGTTGCGGTTTTGGTGCAGGGTGTGAGTCAGAGCATTCACCACATGGGAGGGGATGTCTTCATGGGCGACCAGCAGAGCATTCACCGCGACCACGGGTAGATCGGCCGGAGGAATCGGCTGACCACCGCTATAGGTGCCCGTAGGGATCATCTGGGCCGTCAGGTAGGGCAGCGACAGCCGCAGCGCATCGACCTGATCGATCGGAATCAGGCGCGTATTGCTGCCCCGCAGCAGCTCAGCCACCGCAGGGTTGCCCAGGGTAATCACCCGAAACAGGGCATCGACATCGCCCTGGGCCAGGGCGGCATGGGCCTGATCGGCGGGCATGGGCAGCGGGGTGAGATCGTCTGGGGTCAACCCGTAGTGCTGCACCAGCGGCCAGAACAGCGCGTAGGAACCGCTGTTCTCGGGCATCAGGGCGACCCGTTTACCCCGCAGGTCGACGACGCTGTTGATATCGGCATCGGTGCGAGCCAGCAGGTGAAACATTTCGGGAAACAGCAGCGCCACCGCCCGTACCGGCGGCTGCACAGGGGTATCGCTCTGCACCAGGGCCAGCTGGGCCGTGCTAGACCTGAGCAGATCCATGTTTTGCACAGAGCCTTCGGTTTCCAACACATCGATGGCAATGGTGGGATGGTGGCGGGTCACTACGGTTGCAAAGGCCTGGCTAAAGGCGTAGTATTCGCCCGTGCTGCCGCCCGAAGCCAGCACCAGTCGGTAGGTGCGGGTATGCTCGCGCACCAAAAAAACTGCCGAAGCCACGGCCCCCACCAGGCTCAAAGCCACCACCGACAAGACCACCTTTCCCTGCATAGATCTCCTGGGTCAATATAAGATAGGTACTGGCCAAATTTGCCGAGGGGCTATACCCAGTCCAGCTCGGAATCTGGGGCTTTCTCACCGGCAAAACTCCACCTCAACCTGGATTGAGTTTATCTATGGCTCTCCTCCAAAATTTACCCCAGGTGCCCGATACCCTGCGGGGACGGACCGTAGGGCGTAGCTTCCAGGCCGTATTTTTGCTGGCGCTGGTCTCGGTGCTGCTGCTGGGAACCTTTGGGCTGCGGCTGTTTCAGCTCCAGGTGGTAGAGGGCGATCGCAACCGACAGCTTGCTGACACTAACCGCATTCGCCTGGTGCCCAAGCGCCCGGCCCGGGGCACCATTTTCGATCGCAACGGCAAGATTTTGGCCGGCAGTCGCTTATCACATACGGTGTCGATCTGGCCGATTGCCCTGCCCCGCGACCAGTGGCCCATGGTAATTAACCGCCTGTCTAAGGTGCTTAACGTTCCCCCCGACGAGATTCGAAAGCGGCTTGAGCAGGCGGGCTACGAGTCTATCGAGTCGATTACCATTGCGCGAGGCATTAGCCCGGCCCAGGCTACGGCCCTGGCCGAATACACCAACGAGCTACCGGGGGTGCGGTTAGAGGCCGAGGCCGTGCGCAACTACCCCAATGGGGACCTGGCCGCCCACGTGCTTGGCTACACGGGCGAACTAACCGACGAACAACTCAAGGCGCGCCGCGACCAGGGATACCGTTTAGGCGATGTGGTTGGCCAGATGGGGGCCGAAGCAGCTTTTGAGAGTACTCTCCACGGTGCCTGGGGGGGGCAACAGGTTGAAGTCGATAGCGCCGGGCGCATCATCAGCATTTTGGGTGATAAGCCCGCCACCGCAGGTGAGGATATTCAGCTCACCATTGACCTAGAGCTGCAGCGAGCCGCCGAAGCCGCTCTGGGCACTCGCGAGGGCGCGATCGTCGCTATAGACCCGCGCAATGGCGCAGTTTTAGCAATGGCTAGCTGGCCCACCTACGACCCCAATATTTTTACCACCCGCATTACCGAAGCCCAGTGGCAGCAGCTACAGGGGGCCGACCACCCGTTCTTGAATCGATCGCTGCAGGCCTTTCCACCCGCCAGCACCTTTAAAATTGTCACCACGGCGGCGGCGATAGAGTCGGGTAAGTACGACCCAGGCACTGTGCTACCCACCTACCCCTACATTCAGGTGGGGGGCATCCAATTTGGCGACTGGAACCGGGCCGGATTTGGCCCCTTGGGCTTTACCGGCGCGATGGCCTGGAGCAGCGACACCTTCTTTTACCAGGTGGCCATGCGCATAGGCGGCCCTACCCTGATCGAAATGACCCGTCGCTTTGGCTTTGGCCGCAAGACCGGCATCGAGCTGGGGAGTGAAGAAAGCGCTGGCTTGGTCCCCGACGACACCTGGAAGCGCGAGAACCTGGATACGCCGTGGGTGATTGGCGACTCAATCAACATGTCGATTGGCCAGGGCTTTATGCAGGCCACACCCCTGCAGGTGGCGAATATGTTTGCGGTTGCAGCAAACAACGGCTACACAGTGAAGCCCCACCTGCTCAAGGACAACGAAGAACACCGCAACTGGAAAGAATCGCTCGAGCTGAGCGACGCCACCATCGACATTCTGCACCGAGGACTGCGACAGGTGATCACAGGCGGCACTGGCCAGAGCCTCAACGTGCCCCACCTGCCTCCCCTGGCGGGTAAAAGTGGCACTGCCGAGGCACCGCCGGGGCTGTCGCACGCCTGGTTTGGGGCCTACGCCCCGATGGAAAACCCGGAGGTAGTCGTTGTGGCCTTTGCCGAGCACTCGGGCGGCGGCGGCGGCAAGGTGGCTGCTCCCATGGTGCTTCAGGTGCTGGAGGCCTACTTTGGCAAAAGCCAGATTGCCGAGGGTACCCAGCCGTAGACGCTATCTTTCGTGTTGGGAACACAGAAAACCTAATGCTGCCCGCGTTCCCTTCGACTCTGCTCAGGGAACGCGGGTCGAGTCACCAGTGATCTGTTAGCTCCGCGAGGCCAGGCTGAAATTGCGAAAATGCTGGGCCTGAGCCTCAATGCGGCAGGCCAGGCGATCGCAGACCAGGCTGCACAGGTCAAAAATAAGCTCATCGGTGACGCGATAGTAGGCAGAGGTGCCCTCGGTGCGGCGACTCAAAATGCCCGCCTGCAGCATTACTTTCAAATGCTTAGAGACATTGGCCTGGCTGGTTTGGGTGGCGTCTACCAGCTCCTGCACACATTTTTCTCCTTCCCGCAGCAGGTTGAGAATGCGCAGCCGCATGGGCTCGCTCAACACGCCAAAATACTCGGCCACTTGCTGCACGACTTCAACTGAAACCGGTTCTACAGGATCCATTAGGGTTCGTAGGTAGGCTCGTGTGCGCGAACGATTCTCAGTAATCTTAACAACTATTTTATTTTCGCAGCTATCAATAGCAATCCAGTCATCAAATCTTGTCAATTACTTAGAGATGATCCCCATGGGGTTAGTGCATAGACCCTGGGAAAGAGATTGGCCTCAAAGGTTAAGACTAAACCTTGGGCCAGGGGCCGTACCGTGAGATTCTTAAAGATAACGATCACTCACCCTTGAGGACTGCCGTGAAAGCCATCACCCTGCTTGGTTCAACCGGGTCTATTGGCACCCAAACCCTGGATATTTTGGAGCACCATCCCGACCAGTTTCGCCTGGTAGGCATTGCCGCAGGGAACAACGTCGAGCTGCTGGCCCAGCAGGTGCGCCAGTTTAAGCCCGAGGTGGTGGCCATCTGCAACCCCGAAAAACTGGGTGAACTGCGGACAGCCCTGGCCGGGCTCGACCCCATGCCTCAGATTTTGGCTGGGGATGACGGCGTGGTAGAAGTAGCCCGCTACGGCGATGCCGAGGCCGTGGTGACGGGCATTGTGGGCTGCGCCGGGCTGCTGCCGACCCTGGCGGCGATCGAGGCGGGCAAAGACATTGCCCTGGCCAACAAAGAGACCCTGATTGCGGGTGGGCCTGCGGTGCTGCCCCTGGTCGAAAAGCACGGCGTCAAGCTGCTGCCCGCCGATTCTGAGCATTCCGCCATTTTTCAGTGCCTCCAGGGGGTGCCCAAAGGCGGGCTGCGGCGCATTTTGCTGACCGCCTCGGGCGGGGCCTTTCGCGACTGGCCTACGGAAAAACTGGCTCAGGTGACGGTGGCCGATGCCCTCAAGCACCCCAACTGGTCGATGGGCCGCAAAATCACCGTTGACTCGGCCACGCTGATGAACAAGGGCCTGGAGGTGATCGAGGCCCACTACCTGTTCGGCATGGACTACGACGGTATCGATATCGTCATCCATCCCCAGAGCATTATTCACTCGCTGATTGAGCTGCAGGATACCTCGGTGCTGGCCCAGCTGGGCTGGCCCGACATGCGCCTGCCCCTGCTCTACGCCCTCTCCTGGCCCGATCGCATCTACACCGACTGGGAACCGCTGGATCTGGTCAAAGCGGGCGACCTCACCTTCCGCGAGCCCGACCACGCCAAGTACCCCTGCATGGATCTGGCCTACGCCGCTGGCCGAGCCGGGGGCACCATGACGGCGGTGCTCAACGCGGCCAACGAGCAGGCGGTGGCGCTGTTTTTAGACGAAAAGATTCACTTTTTGGACATTCCAAAGGTGATTGAGGGGGTCTGCGATCGCCACCGCTCACACAATGTGGCGCAGCCCGTACTGGCCGACATTCTCGCCGCCGACCAGTGGGCCAGGGCTGAGGTGCTCAGCGTCAGCGAGAGCCTGACCCAGGCCACCGTTGTTTCGCTGGGGTAAGCACCGTGGATCTGCTGATTGTCCTGGGAGCCATTGTCGTCGTGGTGCTGGTGTTTGGCTGGCTGTTTAAGCTGGTCAAAAACACGATTCAAACCGTGCTGCTAGTCGCTTTTTTGCTGCTGGTGCTGTACTTTTTGTTTGGCGTTGGCCCCGATGCCGTGTGGGAACAGATTCGAGTTTGGCTGGGCGACTGGTTGGGCAGATGAGGCGATTTTGGATTTTGGATTTTGAACTTGTGGTGAGCTTGTCGAAACTACCGGGAATTTTGGATTGGGTTAGGGCGGGCAGAGGACTAGGGGCGGGGCGCAAGGGCAAAGCTAACCACCTGCCAGGGCGAAACAGTTGCGGGTGGCGTTATGTCATAGGGCCGTTCCAGCAGATCGACGGGGCTAAGGATGTCTATGGGCAGTGTGCCGCCTAAGGCGAGGGTGCTGCTGGTGCCGGTGCTTTCGTAGACGCGCAGAATGTACCGGTCGGCCTGGTCTTCTGACGGCTTGAGGGCGGCCAGCACCAGGGAATGGTCACCCAAATCGAGCCAGCTGGCGGCGGTGGGGCCGGGAGTCGGTGACGTTGCCGAGCAATCTAGGCATGCCTGAATTGGCAGATTGAAGCTGCGGGCGGCCTGGACGGTTTTGGCCTGCTGCCAGCCGTGGGCGTGGGGGTAGATGGCATAGCTAAAGGTCTGGAGGCCGCGATCGCAGCCCGGATCAGGCCAGATGGGCGCTTTCAGCAGGGTCAGGCTCAGCTGGCTGGGGGTGGCATCAAAGCCGTGCTTGTAGTCGGTGAGAATGCTCACGCCGCGATCGCCATCGCTCAGGTCGGCCCAGCGCAGGGCGGGCACCTCCCACTTGGCGGCATCTTGAG
>PYGV01000298.1 GCA_003022385.1 filamentous cyanobacterium CCP3
GGGCGGCCTGTTGCGATCGCCCCTTTGGATACAGAACTCTCTGCCCACCATTTGCTGACGGCGATCGCGCACTGAACGCCAGCTCAGCCCTATTTTTCGTAAACCATTTAAATCACTGGCCCAAGCAATCTATAAGTAAAACGCGTATGAAACCCTCTGATTTACTCAAAGCAATGGGCGTGGGTCTACCAACCGATAGCCTACCCCAAGACCGGTCAACGCCAAACTGGTCAAAAAGACAGGAGCATCACCGCCAAAGTCAGCGTGAGTCTAAACCATAAACCCTTCAGCCTAAGCTTTCGTTAGGGGACTTTCAAACGGCCAAGTTCTCGGTGAACCCAGTCCAGGTTAAATACCCACTCGTAGATGCGATTGGTCACTTTGAGCTGACCATCGCGCTTGCAGACCATACCTGACAGCCTCAGTTCAATCGACTCGGGAAATTCCCCAACGGGAGCAGATCCCTCTTCTAAAATACGCTGATACAGCTGCAGCAGCCGCAGGACAAACTCCGGCGAGAAATGATGATTGTTGAGTAAGCGATCGCGGATAGTGCGTATATGCTCAGGCTCATCCTGGGCTTCCCAGTTAGTCAAGATTTGGCTCTGCACTAAATCTGCTACCCAACTATCTTCCTGGCCTTCGGCAGCCGGTTGATCCGCGCTGCGCACTAGTTTACATAACTTCTGGGTCAAAAACGGCTGTCCCCCAGTCCAGTGGAGAATGGCCGCAAGCACCGCCTGAGGGTTGCTGACATAGTCGTTAAGGCCCTTTAGCAGGGGCTGGGCTTCGTGTAGCTGAAAGCCATTCAGTTCGATCGCCTGGCCAATGTTGAACGGGGTGCGGTTTTTGTCTTGAATCAGCTGTGACGGGGTGGCCACCCCCAGCAGGACAAAGGTGAGCCGCTGGTATTTGGGCTGGTCGGCCCGGCGGTTAAAGCAGGTGCGCAGCAAAATGAAAAAGTCATCGGTAGCAAAATCTAGGCTGAGGACGCTATCGATTTCGTCGATAAAAATCACTACGTCTTCCACATAATGCTCTAGCACTACTGCGTTGATGAATTCTCCCAAACGCTGCACAGGGGGGAGAAACTGATGTTCCCGCCACCAGCTGCGGACGTTTATTTTTGAGACCAGGTCCAGGCTACTGGCCAGGCCATACATCAACCCGGCGTACCACTGCTCTAACGTCGTATTGCGGTTACCAATTTCCGAAATATCAATGGCGGCACAGGCTACCCCTTCGCCCTTAAGACGCTGGGTAATCTGCACTCGCAGACTGGATTTCCCCATCTGGCGAGCGTTAAGAATATAGCAAAATTCGCCCAGCTTCAGGGCTCGATAGAGGTGCCGATCGGCCTGGCGGACCACGTAGGTGGGGGCATCCATAGGCAGGCTTCCGCCCACCTGGTAATCAAAGGAGGCAGGCAGGCGGGCGCTGCGCAGCAGAGCATTTTCGATTTCCAGCTCCGCCTGGGTGGCCCGCAAAAGCTGCAGGGTTTGAGTCAGTTCCTGAGTGCGCTCCCTCACCTTGTCTTCTAGGGTTTGGTTAGCCTCGACGAGTTGATCCCGGACCTGGCGAAGGGCAAGATTTTTTTTCTCCAGCTGCCGGGTGAACTGCTGCCGCTCAGCCTCGGCCTGTTTGCGCTGGGTAATATCCTGAAAAACCGCAATGGCGTAGGCCACTTGACCGTCTGGATCAAAAATAGGAGTTGCCCAGGTTTCCAGCGGGATAACCGTGCCATCACTCCGGTGGATATCGATCCCATCCGTAGTCGATTTCTCGCCCCGGAGAGCGCGGGTGATCGGTAAGTCATCTGATGGGTAAAGCTGATCCGTGCCAGACCGATATAGGTGATAGGTTTCAGAAATATTCCCTGATGCAACTGCAGCAGGCTTCACCCCCTGGCCCAACAGCTCCTTAGCCCGCTGGTTCACATAGAACGAGCGGCCCTGGGCATCGATTACAGAAACCCCAATTGGCAAAGCCTCTAAATACTGAGTCAGTCTCCCTTCACTTTTCCGCAGGGCCGCTTCGGCCTGGTGGCGAATCTCAATTTCCTGCTGTAGAGAGACCAGCAAACGTCTTTCCGCCTGCCGGGCCTGCTGTTCCTGCTCCAGTGCCGACTTGATCTGTTTAACGTACTCCAGGGTTTTGCTGGTAGTGGCCTCTAGATCCTGAAAGTTAATCGGCTTGGTGAGAAAGTCAAAGGCTCCTCGATTCATAGCCGTGCGGATATTTTCCATATCCCCATAGGCCGACACCATAACGACTTTCACCAGAGGATAGGATCGCTTCAGTTCTTCCAGCAGCGTAAGCCCATCCATTTCAGGCATATTGATATCTGAAAGGATCAGGTCAATATCGGGGTGAGCCTCAAGCTTGGCCAGGGCATCGACTCCGTTATGAGCAAAGACAAACTCCAGATCGCCTCCACGGATGTGCCGCCGGAACTTTTGACGAATGAGTACCTCCAGGTCGGGTTCATCATCCACCACCATAATTCTGGCTGCCATGGTCACACCCTCATCTGGTCCTACAGGCTTAAAATCGTTTGCTTCAAACTATCGAACTGAATTGGTTTATTGATGTATCCATCGGCCCCGTAGCGCATCGCCATTTGATAGGTCTGGTTGTCGTGGTAAGCGGTGACCATGATCATCTTCAAATCAGGGAAATCAGCTTTAACGATGCGCAAAAATTCTAGCCCATCCATACCCGGCATATTGATGTCACTCAGGATCAGGTAAGAACCAATTTCACCATCGGATTGCTTAAGCTTCTCTAGAGCTTCCTCTGCGGACAGGCTAAAGGTAATGTCTAAATCGCCCTGCCGAATCTCTCTTCGGAACCGCTGCTGAAACAGATACTGTACGTCTTGTTCGTCGTCTACCACCAGGATTTGCTTCATGGAGTGCCCCTGTCATCATCAGGACCAAACGCGTGCCGCGGTAGCGTAATAATGAATTCCGTAAACTCATCGGGCTCGCTTTCAATACGAATGTCGCCCTGGTGCTGTTGCACCACAATGTCGTAGCACATCGAAAGCCCTAGCCCCGTCCCTTTGCCAGGAGGTTTGGTGGTAAAAAAAGGCTCAAAAATTTTCTCGCGAATGGTAAGGGGAATACCGGCTCCATTATCTCGGATATGGATTTCGACCCCTTCTGCCAAGTTTTCTATCCCCACCTTCAGTCTGGGGGAGTAGGAGGAATTGGCCGTTTTAGCCTTCTGCTGGGTGGCGTAACAGGCGTTGTTAATCATATTCAGTAAAACCCGGTTGATGTCGGCAGCCACCAGCGTAATCGGCTGTATGTCTGACGGTAGATCTAGCTCAATGGCAATGTTGAAGGTTTTATCCTGAGCCCGCATGCCGTGGTAAGCCAAATTGGTGGCCTCAGTCACCAGAGCCTTGATATCGACGGATTGCACGTCTCCTGTGCCCCCCCGAGAGTGGAGCAACATGCTGTTGACAATGCTATCGGCACGACCCCCATGGTCCATAATTTTCTGGGAGTTTTGTGACAGGTCGCTCAGCAGTTCCTGGAGATAGTCCCAGGTGTCTTGATTGAAAGCCTGACGCTGGTCGGTGAGTTCTTCCTGCAGTTCTTCAGCAATGTCTCGGTTCAGGTCGGCAAAGTTGTTGATGAAGTTGAGGGGGTTCTTAATCTCATGGGCAATGCCTGCGGTTAGTGCTCCCAGGGAAGCGAGCTTTTCCTGGGCAATAATCTGCTCCTGGGTCGTTTGCAGCTTGGCTAAGGCATCCGCCAAGGCTTTGGTTCGCTCCTGCACCCGCTGCTCTAGGGTTTGGTTCACCTCCTGAAGCTGGTTGCGGGCGGTTTTCAAATCCTGGTTCCTCTCGGCTAGAGCGTCGATGTAGCGCAACCGCTCCAGTTCAGCCTGACGCCGTTCGGTAATGTCGCGAACGATGATCAGAGCTTCATCTTCCTGCAGCGCTACAACCCGCACTTCTTCGTAGCGTTGCTCCCCAGCGATAGTGAGCTGTTGCTCATAAAGCTGTACCTGCTGGGTTTCAAGGGCAGCCTGGATATAATGCATTCGCTGTTGGGCCAGGTCAGGGGGGAGAGAATCGTAAAGGCTGGTACCTTCCTGAAAGTGAGCGTGGTCGTGAATTTGGAAGCTGTCTCTGCCGGCGATCGCCTTGTAGGTGCCGTCGCGGGTTACCCAAATCAGCAAATCGGGAATGGCCGTTATCAGTGCCCGAGTCGTCCCTTCGCTCTGCCGCAAAGCCTTTTCGGTCTGCTGCCGCATGACGATTTCTTGGGTCAGCCGCTCTAGAACTTCATCTTGTTGTTTGCGGCGTTCGCGCTCCGCCAGCAGGTCCAACTTAAGTTGTTGCACATAGTCTAGGGTTTTCAAGGTGGTAGCTGCCAAATCTTTAAAGTTGATAGGCTTTGGCAAAAAGTCAAACGCCCCGCCGTTCATGGCCTTACGCACATGATCCAGATCGACGTAGGCCGACACAATCACCACCCGCATCAGGGGATAGCTCGCCTGAATTTGCTGCAACAGGCTCAAGCCATCCATTTCGGGCATGTTGATGTCGGCTAGAACCACATCAATATCGGTTTCTGTGCCCAACTTTTCCAGAGCTTCTAGACCGTTGTGTACAAACACAAACTGCAAATCTTGCTGCTGAATTTGCTGCCGAAACTTTTGGCGAAACAGCGGTTCTAAGTCAAGGTCGTCATCAACTACCAGAATTTTGGCTACCATGGCTCACGTCTGGCTATAAATAGATTGGTTCAGACAAGAGGCGTCTGGCGTCTCTCCGTCCAACAGAGTTCTCATCGATCGATTAGGGCAGAGAACGATAATAATGCCTAAACCATTATTCCTGAGGCAGCTTATAAGCACCACCTAAGTTAACCCTTTGCTTAAAACCGTTAACTTCGGAGTTATGGCACGGGTTCTGGAAAGCTGTGCCAGCAAATCCATCACGGCAAAAATACCTGGCGATCGGCCCGTCGAGTAGGGTACAACCCTACAAGAGGCAAAACAGCAGAGTTTTCTTGCACTTACCCGGCCATGTCTAGGCCCAGGTGCTGACGCAACTCTCCCACGGTTTGGTGCTTGCAGGCTTCGAAATCAAAGGTGTTGAGGTTTTTTGCCGCCAGGTCTTGGCCCCAGAGAAAGCCCCGATCAAAAGCTTCAAAATGCGATCGCTCAAACCGATAGGGAGGCGCATAAAGCAGCCGTGAGCACAGCTTAAAGACCGTCAGGTGGTACCCCCGCGTTGACGTATCATTGCCCATAGTAAAGCCGAGCACAAAGGCTTCGTTGTCTAAAGAAAAACCTTGACTTAGCAGCACGTGCAGACAGTCGTGACGGTACAGATCAATCTTGCCCGGTAGGGCAATCGGGCTAGCCGGATTTTCGAGCAGCCTGACCACCAGCGGAATGCTCGACGGCGGGTCGCCTCTCATTTCTTGAAGGGCGTCGTTCAGGGTTTGGTTGGGGTTCAGAGGGCGCTCCTGTCGGTCAGGCTGTCCTGTGGCTACGCTAGCAACCATCGGTAGGCCCCTAGGCAATCTACACCCAAAAAGAGAGAAGCAGAGTAAATCACCATGGTCATGTCGGCGGTGAGATAGCTCGCTGCCAGCATGTGGCTAGAACTCAGGGCCAAAAACAGAAAGCCGTAGCCACTGATAGCCGTGTTAGAGGCCAGCAAAATACCTCCTAGCAAGGCAAAACCACAGCTGGCATACTTTAGCTTTTGAGCGCAAGCTCGGCTGCTAAATCCGTTGAAACGCAATCGGGGTGTTCTGGGTGATGCGGAAGTAGTTGCGTCTACAACGCACCTTAGCTGTTGAGCAACCGCTCGGGTACTCAATCCTTTAAAGCGTGACCGGGGGGCTTGTGGCGATGGGGACATGTCACACCTGATCTTTACTGGAATCGGGAGCTAGAGCACCATACAGAGTATTAAAACAATTCAGGCGAATTGTCGCGCTCTGGCGAATTATTAAGTGTTTTGGATTTGAACAGATCGAGCAAAAAAACGCTAGGCTGGCTTTCGAGTACTCGATTACTGTCAGTAAATTGTGGGCAGAAAGTTCTGTGTCCAAAGGGGCGATCGCAACAGGCCGCCT
>PYGV01000299.1 GCA_003022385.1 filamentous cyanobacterium CCP3
GTCTGGCAAAACATGGCTGGGGGGTGGGGGGCTGACGGATTCTGGCAGACTGACCATAGCCGAGGACACCGACTGGTGGCGGGCGTAGCGTTCGACAACAGCTCGAATATTGCTTTTAGACACCTTTTGGTTGAGCGACTCTGACAGGCTCTGCCAAAGGCGAAACCCTACATCGCGAATGTAGCTGTGGTCATAGCCGCAGCTTTCGGCGATTTCTGCGTAGGTTTTGCCCTCCCAAACCTGGCTAAAAACGGTTTCTTGCAGGTTGCTGAAGGTGTAGCCCGGCAGCAGTTGATCCAGCAGGGCCAGGGCTTCGTCGGCACGCATAACAGGGGAAAAAGACGTTGACGCTATCATACTCGAACGGCAAATTGACCAAGGGGCTGAATGGCCAGGCGAAAGAGGTCCAGCGGTACTGTTCACCAGCGCCAGCCCAAGGTGCTATTGAGAACGGCTGGGACGATGATCGACGGGGTGGTTATTGGTTTTGGTTCTGGGGGGTTGATCTGGAGACGGCAGAGGGTCGAGGGCCTGCCACTGGAACTCGGCGGGGCGAGCGCTGCGGGCAAAGGTAATCACGTCGTTGACGATCTGGTTGAGCCGTTCGGCTTCGTCGAGGGCTAGGGCCAGCCGCTGGCGGGCAATCTGGGGTAAGGGCATGCGGTGGCACAGCCGCAGACCATTGATGATGACCGTGAGGGGACCACGCATGTCGTGCACCAGCCCGGCGGTGTTTTCGCCAATTTCTGCCAGGTAGAGCAAATACTGCTGGCTGTGGGCGATAGGCGGTGGGTTGGGGGGGCGACGTTCTGACCTTAGGGGTGGCCCCAATGGGGCTGATCCCACTAAGGGATTACCGATTGTTGACCACGGCGAGAGCGACGTTGGAGCAGATTGGGGCTGGCTGGAGTAGGGAGGCATAGCGGTGTTCCTCGGTTAGGGCGGACGGACGAAGTCGGGCTTGGTTAAGGCCATTGATGCGATCGGGCAGGATCGAAGCCTGCCTCTGGAGGATGTCATCCCCTAACGGCTGATGGCTTCAAGAATCAGCGGTCACAGCCCCTGGCCTGCTTTCGGTCGGGCGTGGTCGGGTGTGTAGTCAAAATTGATGACATGCCCTATGTAGAGTTAGAAAGCGCATGGCGCATGGCGACTAGGGTGTGGGCACCGCCATAGCGCTGGCCGTTGATAAAAAACGTGGGCGTGTCGACCACCCCGCTGGCCCGCCCGCTGGTAATGTCGGCCTGCACGCGGCTGACAAAGCGATCGCTCGTCACCTCCTGCAAAAACTGGGTCACATCTAGCCCCAGTTCGGCGGCATACTCCACCAGGTAGCCGTTGCCCAGGGCGTGCTGGTGAGCGTACAGATGGTGGTGCATAGGCCAGAACTTGCCCTGGCTGGCCGCCGCTTCGGCGGCTTCGGCGGCATGCTGGGCATGGGGATGCAAATGGCTGCGGGGAAAGTGACGAAACACAAAGCACAGGCGATCGCCCATATCCTCCAGCAATGTCATCAGCAGGGGATAGACTGACCCACAGATGGGGCACTGGTAATCGCCATACTGCACCAGGGTAAGAGCGGCGTTGGGGACCCCTAAGCAGTGGTCTTGGGGGCTAACAGGCAACATCAGCATAGATACAGGATGCATCATGGCAACAGGAGTACGGGGGAATGCTGCGGACTCAAGTCGTCTGAAAGTCTGGAAAACATGGCGGCACTGGCTTTAGCGCCTAGACACAAAAGCACAGGTGCCGTGAGACCAGCACCCAAGGGTGCTAGACATATCCGCCGTCTTTTGGGCCGTGAAGTGCACTAGCGGACTCCGCTGTCGAGGGTAAGCCTGTCGTCAGCGGAGAATCGATCGCATGGGTTAAAAATGGGTTAAGATTCACAGAGTCACCGGATTAAACTACAGTGAGAAGTTATCCGTAACTGTATCGGGTAGCCTACTTGCTGTCGCGCCTCATAAGACTAAGATTGCAGCTAGCTTTTGGGTTAGCTGCAAAACTGGCCAAAAGGCCAGGATCAATCCTGACCTTTTGGCTAGCGTCATCTCCGGTTTTGCTGCTTTGGAGCTGTTGAGCACCCGTCACCCCAGCGAATTACTCTGAAATGTGCTTGAGAACGCGCTTATCGGTGGCCGAGAGCACCTCTTCACCGTGGGTCTTGGCCTGCTGAGCGCGATCGCTCAGTTCTTGCAGTTTTTGGCTAGCGGCATCTCGGCCCGTCTCGATCGCCTGGTTGCGGGCTTCAGTTTTACCAATAATCTTTTTCGTGGTGTCTAAGCCACTGTAGACATCCTCTGAGAGGTCAGCGGCTTGATCCGCCGCCTGTTCGAGCTGCACGGGTTGCTGATCCTGCCCTTGGCTAGCGACTGACGGGGTTGTGCTCTGAAAAATTAGCGCAGCGGCGATCGCGATCAACCCAGCCAGAATCGCACCACTGAGGATGAATATCCGCCCACGCACGCCCTTAGAGTCTTCCATACCATCTTCCCCATGTAGTGTCTCTAGCCTAGGCAAATGCCCTGGCTTCGCCATCCTTCCGCAGGGAGACAGCGGCGGCCTAGACCTGCAGGGGCTACAGCCGGGCCAGACCGCGCTTGAGGGCAATGGTGACCGCCTGGGTGCGATCGCCCGCGCCGAGCTTATCTAAAATGTTGCGAACGTGAAACTTCACCGTACCCTCGGCCACGCAGAGGGCCTCGCTGATGTCGCGGTTGGTGTTGCCCTGCACCAGCAGCTGCAGCACCGACCGCTCGCGATCGGTCAGTTCTGAGCGCTGAAAGCGATCGGTCAGCTTTTGGGCCACCTGCGACATGATGTACCGCTGGCCCCGATGCACCTGGCGAATGGCGGTAAACAGCTCTTCACAGGGCGCATCCTTGAGCAAATAGCCCTTGGCCCCGGCCCGCAGGGCGCGATAGATGTCTTCGTCACCGTCATAGGTGGTGAGAATAATAATGCGGGCCTCGGGCCATTCACCGCAGATGGCCGCGACGGCATCGGCCCCTTCCAGGCAGGGCATGCGCAGATCCATCAAAATCACGTCGGGCTGGTGGGTGCGCATTTGGGCGATCGCCGCCTGGCCGTCGGCGGCCATTGCCACCACTTGCAGGTCGGCCTGGCGCTCTAGCAGGGCCGATAGCCCCTCCCGCAGGGCGGGGTGGTCGTCGGCGATTAGCAGGCGAATGGGGGGCTGCGATCGCTGGTTTTGGGTTGTGTTTTCAGACTGCATTACCACGGGTTTGCCCTCCGCTTAGGGTCAATAGAACACAAATTTGAGTGCCTTGGTTGTCATCACTGCAAATCGTCAAATAGCCGCCGATGCGCTCGGCCCGCTGCTGCATGCTAATTAGCCCAAACCCCTTCAGGGTCGTAGACTGGGTCAGGGTAAAGCCAATGCCGTCATCCCCTACCAACAGGCGCAGGGTCGTGGGTTGGTAGGTAAGCTGCACCGACAGGGTGCGGGCCTGGGCGTGCTTACAGCTGTTGTTCACTGCCTCCTGGGCAATGCGGAATAGCTCTAGCTCCGTCTCTTCGGGCAGAGCAACGGGATCGCCCATCACCCGAAACTGAGGGATGACGGCGGTGCCCTCGGTCATGCGGTGCAGGTAGTCGGCCAGGGCTTCGCTCAGGGTTCGATCCATCAGAGCGGGGGGTCGCAGGGCCTGCACCGATCGCCGGGTATTGCTCAGTCCTTCACGGGCCAGGTCGGAGGCCCGCTCGATATTGGCCTGGGCGTCGGCCAGGGAACCGTCGGGCTCGGTTAGCGCCAGCGAGGCTGCCTGGAGGCGCATTAAAATGCTGGTAAACTGCTGGGCCAGGGTATCGTGAATGTCGCGGGCCATGCGGTTGCGCTCTTCCATGATGGCGGCAGACTGCGCCACCTCGGCCAGGCGGGTCAGCTCGAGGGCCAGCACCGCCTGGTTGCCCAGGGCAAAGGCCAGCTCAGCTTCTTCGGGCATAAACACCCGGCGATACTGAAACCGCATCACCAAAACCCCCCGCAGATCGTCGCCTAAAAACAGCGGAATTTTGAGCGCCGCCTGAATGCCGCGCTGCTGGAAGTAGTCGCGAAAGTGCTCGTACACGGGCTGGGTGGCAAAGTCTTCGGGGTAGTCGCTGATGATCTCTCGCTTGCGCAGCCGAGCGAGCACGTCCTGATTGCGGATTTTGCGGGCGATCGCTCGGGTTGCGCCGGGATGCGCGATCGCCCCCTCGTGCTTAATTTCGCCGTCTTCGTAGGAGACAGACAGGCAAAATAGCCCGTTTTCGTAGCGCCAAAGCCCCGCCTCGCTAGCCATAAAGCGATCGGTACAGACCATCAGCAGATGGCCTAGGAAGTTCTTTAGATCAGGCTCATTGGCCAGCTTGCTGAGGGAGGCCTGCAAAACCTGGTTGGCCTGGGCCAAATCTACAGTTGGCTTCTGGGCCGTGTCAGGCGGGGTAGGAGCAGGGTTGAAAGCCTGGCCCAGGTGCTGGAAGAAGTTGAACAAGCTGACAGTTCCCATCTTGATTTAAGTAGTTTTCCATAGGCAGACCGCTCAGGTCATTTGACGTTTAATCAGCTGGCTAAACAAGCCGGGCTGCCCCGCCAGCTCGTCAAAGCTACCCTGCTGCACCAGGCGCCCCGCTTCCAGCACGTAAATGCGATCGGCGTGGCGAATGGTGCTGAGCCGGTGGGCAATCACCACCCGCGTCACCCTGAGCTGGTTGAGGCTGGCGGTGACGATCGCCTGGGTGCGGTTGTCCAGGGCGCTGGTAGCTTCATCCATCAGCATAATTTTGGGCCTTACCGCCAGGGCGCGGGCAATCAGCAGGCGCTGGCGCTGGCCCCCTGACAGGTTGCTGCCCCCCTCGCTGACCACCGTGTGCATCTGCATCGGCATGGCCCGCAGATCGGCGGCCAGCCCGGCCTGTTCGGCAGCAGCCCAGGCATCGTCGAGGGAAATTAGCGCCCCCCCGGCCAGGTTCTCAAAAATAGACCCGGCGCTGAGGCGGCTAGTCTGTAGCACCACGCCGCACTGGCGGCGCACCGCTACCACATCCAGCCCCGCCAGGGCCTGACCGTCGTAGTAGACGCCGCCCGTCTGGGGCTGGTCGAACCCCAGCAGCAGGCGCATGGCGGTCGATTTGCCCGAGCCCGACGGCCCCACCAGGGCGATAAATTCCCCCGGCTGGGCTACAAAGCTAATGTCGTCAAGAATGACCGGCCCCTCGTCGCTGTAGCGAAAGGTGACGCGATCGACCGAGAGCGCCCCGGTCAGCTGGCCCGGATCGGCCTTGGTCAGCGTTACCTCAGGCTCGGCCTGCAAAATGGGGCTGGCCCGCTGCCACAGGGGCACAATATCCAGCAGATCGACCAGGGTATCGCTGAGGCTGGTGGCCCCGGCGATAAAAGTGCCAAAGGCCACCGAAAACGCCAAAAACGTGCCGGTGGATAGGCCCGCCTCTTCGCTGCCCAGCATCTGACTGCTCAGCCAGAACAAAATTACCGTGGTCAGCACCGGCAGCATGGTGTTGAATACCGCCACCCCGTCCTCTAGCTGCTGGGTGCTGAGGGTGAGGCGCAGCTGCTGGCCGTAGCGCTGACCCCAGGCGGCAAAGGCGCGCTCCTCGGCCCCGGCCATGCGCAGCTTGGCCATGCCGTTGATCAGCTGCACCACCAGCCCGTAGAGCTGCCCCTGAATTTCCAATAAAGGCCGGTAGCGGCGCACCAGCACCAGGCCCGAGGCCACCGTGACGGCCATCACCACCAGGCCGACCAGTACCGCGATCGCCGCCAGCGTGGGGCTGTAGTAGATCAGCAGCCCCAGATTCAGCAGCGAGAAGACTCCGGCAAACAGCCCCTGCAAGGCCGAGCCGCTGAGCTTGCGGCGAATGGCGCTGATGCTTGACACCCGCGAGGCCAGGTCGCCCGTGGGGTACTGCCGAAAAAAGCTGGTCTTGAGCGTCAGCAGGCGATCCCAAACGGCGGCCTGAAGGTGGGCGTCGGCCCCGGTTTCGACCCGCAGGGTGGCGATCGCCTGGGCCAGCTGAAAACTCGCTGCCCCAAAGGCTGCCGCCAGCAGCCCCAGACCAATTTGCCACAGCAGGGCGCGATCGCCGTAGGGCACCACCGTATCGACCAGCACCGCCGTGGCCTGGGGCACCACCATACCAATCAGCGTGGCGGCAACGCCCGTCAGGCCAATCATCAGCCAGTCGCGCTCCTGGCCGCGAAAGGCAAAGCGCAGCAGCGACAGGGC
>PYGV01000300.1 GCA_003022385.1 filamentous cyanobacterium CCP3
GAGCCGTGTGCGGTGAGAGTCGCAAGCACGGTTCTGAGGGGAGGGGGTGACAGCAATGTCACCTTCTTACCCGACTCGCCAGCTTACCCGAGCTAAGTTGGGATGACTCAGGGGATTTGAGGAGTTCCTACCTCCTCTCTTCCCCGCCTAAAATCATTCCCCGCATTATTAACGTGCCAGAATCGGGGCAAAAGTACAACCGTATGGGCAACTTCGCAGTTCAGGGTTTGCTGACGGCCCGCAAACTCTAGAGAGCCTTTAGCCAAGCTCGCATGTGGGGAATGCGTTCTCGGAGAACTGATTACGGTTAATGACTCAGCTCTTAACCCTTGGCTAGCAGACCAACGAGGGCTTACCGGACAACACCTCAAACCAAGGTCTTATCCAGCACATTTGATGTTTAATTCCTTAAGATCTAGATACTATTCAACGGATCTGTTAGATAATCCTGAGAAAATAAGGGTCTTATCTAGCGGATCTGACACTTAACACATGGTCAGACTAAACCACTATCATTCTATTTAAGACTAAATGTTTTGTGCTTCCAAAAATGGGCGTTTTTGTTTTGCGGTGAAGTAGAAGTGAGTACAAGACCTACAGATATTCAGGTCCAAGGGCTTTACAGACTCTGTTATAGGCTTACCAATGTAATTTATCCTGGATGGCCCTACACAAGCATAGAACTTGTCAGATTGGACGAGCGTACAGGTAATCTATATGTGCTTTCTGGAGAAAATTTAGACTTTGAGATTAATCCCACAGGAGGGTATGAACCATGACAGTAGCCAAGTATGACGCAATGAGTCTTTATGAACTCCGTCAATACATTCTAGCTCACCGAGAAGATGTTGAAGCTTTTCATACATATATCGATCGTTCAAAGTCTGAAGGAAAAATGATTAGTCTGGATTTAAGTGATGATCAGTGGGAAGAAAAAGTTAAAGAAGCCATTAGATATAGCTCTGAAGCAATTCGTTGGTATTCCTCTAACAGAGAAGATGGCTCGAAAATTTCCGCAATTACTGATTGGTGGAGAAGCTTGAACACGAAAGGTGTTGTGATGTATCACATTACAGGCATGGAAATCGATAGAGTTACTGGTATCTGGGAACCAGTTCAGATTAGTCCTGCCGTTCAAGTTGTTATAAATAAGCCAAAGATAGAGATTGGTGAGATAACTGCATTCGTTAAGTATATCGATCAAGAGGGCTTAAACAAACAGATTGAGGCAGTTGCTATTGATTTGGATCTCATAAAACAGAATCTCTTTGTGTGGCCTACTACGTCAGCAGAGGTTTTTATCTTCTCGGTTGAGGATTAATTGGGTTTACGCTTTTCCATTTACCTTTTCTGTTAAATACTCATTCTGAAGATTCTGGTGTAACGGGCTGTTCAAAGTCGTTTGAGATGACACAAATTTTTTGATAGTCGCTAACCAAATCTGTTAGAAATAGAGTGCTTCAGTAGCATCAATAGGTTTCGATATGAGTACATATGGCGGATTTATTGAGCGTTTATCTAGGAAAGTTACTGCTCGATTATCGGATATAGAAGCAGTTTTTAACTTTGATCTTGGCGATGAATACGAAGTGGCTATGTGTCATCTTCTTGAAGATGTGCTGCCAAATAAATTTGGCGTATGTCGAGGATTCGTTGTAGCCGAGGATGGAGAGCTAGCGGGAGACGACATAATCATATATGACAAACTGTTATCCCCCACTTTGCGGTCATCGGTTGGCGTTCAATATGCAGTAAAAGAGCAAATACCTGTCGATGCTGTGTATGCATATATTGAATGCAAACACTCAATCAAAGATGAAGAGGTATTTAATAAAGCGATGAAGCAGGTTAGAGAAGTAAAGAAACTGCTGTTTAAACGAAGACACTTAATTAACGAAACATACGAGGTAGACGGTCCACGTCATAACGGAAAGGTGAAAGACTGGCCTCGTCAGTTTCCTAAGCTAAAGAATCAGCCATTTTGCGTCATTGTTGCTAGAGAGTCGAATGGTAAAGTGCCAAAATCCATAATTAAAGATTCATATACGCCTGATCTCTTGATATTGGGTGAAGATTATATAGTGTCACAATCAGCAGTTCTAGATTGCGATGGAATAAGGGGTACTCTTTTTTATGATGATTGTTATTGGGCTGGTCTTAGAGTTGATCCAGTACAAGGAAATGCATTTGGTATTGGTTTGGTTTCTCTAATACAAGCGATAAGCTGGATCGAGTTGATTCCAATAGATTGGGCAACTTCTCTCAATACTGCTTATGCTACTGCTGTCTTCGGAAAGTAGAGAAAGATAATCGGACATCACAGCAGTAATATCTAACAATTCTATTGGAGCGTACTTCTTAGACTGCTGTACTGATAGAAAAGTAGCTTTGAGCTGCCCAATACGCTTGTTAAGCCGAAATCTTGTGAGAGGAAACTTTTCTCTCAAATAGTTTTAAGGGAAAATTTGAAATGAGATTTTCCTTTCGACGACTTGAGAAAGAACACGCACTATCAATTCTTCGGTGGCGTTACCTTCCCCCGTATGACTTTTATAATTTTGATGTCGATACTATCCAAGAAGACTTATGCTATCTAACTGACCCCAAAAACGCCTTTTATGAAATCTTAAACATGCACGAAGACCTTGAAGGCTATTGCTCTTTTGGAGCAGATGGCCAAGTGCCAGGCGGAGACTACTGCACTGAAGCCCTCGACATCGGCATGGGAATGCGACCAGACTTAGTTGGTCGCGGACATGGCAAGCACTACGCTCAAGCCGTGGTAAGGTACGGAGCCAACCAATATAGCGCACAGAAGTGCCGGGTAACGATCGCGGAATTCAACAAGCGGGCGCAACGAGTTTGGCAGCAAGTGGGATTTGAACAGATAGAAAAGTTTGTCAAAATCGGAACTGAGGAAGAATTTGTAATTATGATTTATCAAGCCTAGCTTTATCTGTTAGACGAACGGTACATCGGAGCCTGGTGCTATGACTATCTCTTTAGATTTACCCTCAGAGCTAGAGAACGAGCTTTCTGCTGAGGCTTCCCAGCTTAAATTACCTCTGTCAGAGTATATTCTGCGCGTTCTCTCCTTTCGCCCTTTTCTGCAAAACCCTCCCAAAACAGGGCTAGATCTCGTTGCCTATTGGGAAAGCGTTGGGGTAATCAACTCTCGACCCGATATCGCTGACAGTCAGGAGTACGCCCGCCGACTGCGCGACCAGGCTGAACACCGTGAGCAAGCTTAGGCAGCGAATGTACTTAGTCGATACTGATGTCATGATCGACATTCAGCGGGGTTACGGGCCAGCACTGGCTTGGTTTGCCTCTCTCCCAGAACTGCCGAGCATCCCTGGCTTTGTGGTGATGGAATTAATTCAGGACGCTCAAAATAAGCAACAGGTGCGTAAAGTCCTACAGCTTGTAGCACCATTGGCCATTATTTGGCCGACCGAAACCGACTGCGCTCGTGCTCTGTCTGATTTTACGGCCTATCATCTGTCTCATAAGGTTGGCTTGATTGATGCTTTGATTGCTGCCTGTGCCGTTGGGCGTAACTCAACCCTCTGTACTTTCAACGTGAAGCACTACCAAGTCATCTCAGGATTAAGCATGGAGCAACCCTATAGTCGCTGAAGCCGCCTGATACTCCCTGGTGTAGACCGTGCAGAGGTTGTCGGAGGTGTTTGAGGTTGTTTGTTATCGCACAGCTCCTCTGTTAGACGTTCCACCATAAAATCACCCTGTTCTGTTGGAGTAAGGAAGAACAGCGGTATAGCAAGCTAAAGCAAAAAGGGGGCGATCGCACACACGATCGCCCCCTTTTGCGTATCAATTGACCAAACCGTTAGCCCAGCAGCGCCTTAGCCTTGCTCACCACGTTCTCAACGGTGAAGCCAAACTTCTCCATCACCAGGCCGCCGGGGGCAGAGGCCCCAAAGCGGTCAACGCCAACTACGTCGCCTTCGGCACCCACATAGCGGCACCAGCCCATGGTGATACCCGCCTCTACCGCCAGGCGCTTGGTGACAGCCTTGGGCAGCACCGACTCCTGGTAGGCAGCATCCTGGGCGTCAAACAGTTCCCAGGAGGGCATCGAGACCACGCGCACCTTGGTACCTGCCGTCCGCAGTTCCTTCGCTGCATCGACGCAGAGGCTCACCTCGCTACCCGTGCCGATCAAAATCAGGTCGGGGGTGCCGTCGCAGTCGTCAACAATGTACGCACCCTTGGCCACGCCTTCAATCGAAGAGCCGGGCAGGTTGGGCAGGTTTTGACGGCTAAAGGCCATCAGCGTCGGGGTCTTGCGGTGCTCGACGGCGATCTTGTAGGCCCCCGAGGTTTCGGTGCCATCGGCGGGGCGAATCACGATCAGGTTGGGGATGGCCCGCAGGGAGGCGATGGTTTCCACCGGCTGGTGGGTGGGGCCGTCTTCGCCCAGACCGATGGAGTCGTGGGTCATCACGTAGATCACGCCCGCCTGGGAGAGGGCCGACAGGCGAATCGCTGCCCGCATGTAGTCGGCAAACACCAGGAAGGTGGCGCAGTAGGGAATCAGACCCGAGTTGTGCAGGGCGATGCCGTTGCAGATCGCGCCCATGCCGTGCTCGCGGACGCCGAAGCGCAGGTTGCGGTTCTCGTAGGCCCCCTTCTGGAAGCTGCCGGAGATCTTCAGCTCGGTCAGGTTCGAGTGGGTGAGGTCGGCGGAGCCGCCAATCAGCTCGGGGATGGCCGGGGCCAGCGCGTTGAGGGTGACCTCGGAGTTTTTGCGGGTGGCCAGGGCCTTGTCTTCGGGGGTGTAGGTGGGCAGCGCGTCGGCCCAGCCCTCGGGCAGGGTGCCAGAGAGCATGCGCTCAAACTCGGCGGCTTCGGCGGCGTACTTGGTGCGGTAGGTGGCCAGGGTTTCTTCCCACTCGGCTTCTAGGCTAGCGCCGCGCTCGATCGCCTTGCGCATGTGGCTGAGGGCATCTTCAGGCACCTCAAAGTCGCCGAGGCTCCAGCCCAGGTTTTCGCGGGTGAGCTTGATCTCGTCGCCGCCCAGGGCCGCGCCGTGGACGCCGGCGGTATTTTGCTTGTTGGGGGAGCCGTAGCCGATGGTGGTGGTGACTTTGATCATCGAGGGGCGATCGGTGACGGCCTTGGCCGCTTCGATCGCTTTGGCGATCGCATCCAAATCCGTATTGCCGTTCTCCACGTGCTGCACGTGCCAGCCGTAGGCCTCAAACCGCTTGCTTACATCCTCAGTGAAGGAAATATCGGTGGAGCCGTCGATGGAGATGTGGTTGTCGTCGTAGAGGGCAATCAGCTTGCCCAGGCCCAGATGACCGCCCAGGGAGCAGGCTTCGCCCGAAACCCCCTCCATGTTGCAGCCGTCGCCCAAAATGACGTAGGTGTAGTGGTCAACCAGGGTGCAGTCGGGCTTGTTGAACTTGGCCGCCAGGTGAGCTTCGGCCATGGCCAGGCCCACGGCGTTGGCAATGCCCTGACCCAGGGGGCCGGTGGTGACTTCCACGCCGGGAGTCTCGAAGTTTTCGGGGTGGCCGGGGGTGCGAGCGCCCCACTGGCGGAACTGCTTGAGGTCGTCCAGCGTCACGCTGTCGTAGCCGGTCAGGTAGAGCAGAGCGTACTGCAGCATGCAGCCGTGGCCCGCCGACAGCACAAAGCGATCGCGGTTAAACCAGTAGGGGTTTTTGGGGTTAAACCGCATAAACTTATCCCACAGCACGTAGGCCATGGGGGCAGCGCCCATGGGCAAACCGGGGTGGCCAGATTTGGCCTTTTCCACCGCATCAATTGCTAAGAAGCGGATGGAATTAATACAGAGTTCTTCCAGGGATTGGGTTGCAACAGCCATAGGTTCAACAGCTTAACGACGGGTTTTCGGAGCAGCACGCAGCACTAGGGGTAGCCCAGGAGCTAACACGGTCATCGGTCTTACAATTAAGACCCCATACAAAACACCACACACCTTACCTTTGCCTTTCAGCAGACCCCGCAACCAGACGCTTGTCAATACCCCCTGGTTAGGCGAGGCATAAAACTAAGATGTCCAAGGGCATGGGGTGAGGCAAACTTTAGGTCATTATACCTACCGATCTGTAGCTCTAGCTACGATATTTCTTAAACACCAGGGTGACATTGTGGCCGCCAAAGCCAAAGGAGTTAGACAGCGCCACCTCGACCGGCATGGGGCGACTCTGGTTAGGAATGTAGTCGAGATCGCAGTCTGGATCGGGTTCACTCAGGT
>PYGV01000301.1 GCA_003022385.1 filamentous cyanobacterium CCP3
GGGGCAGCGGGTAAATGCGGGGGTTGGGCAGCAGCTCGGCCAGGCGCTGGGCTTCTTCGAGGGAGGGCAGTAGGCGATCGCCCAAAGAGGCCACCAGCAGCGTGGGCGCAGTCACTCGGTGCAGTTGCAGCGGCTCTAGGCGAAACTGCGTCAGCAGCGCCAGCCGCCAGGCCGCACTACTCTGGGTGACCGCCGCCATAGCTCGGATCAGAGCCTGTCGGTTCGTCTCGCCAATGCGGCTGAGGTTGGCCAGCACCGGCAGGCTAAACAGGTTAGAACTCTGGTACAGCGGTGGAACTACCCAGGGGGTGAGGTTGGCTACCCAGTGCAGCCAGGGAAAGCGATGAAACGACGAGGCCGAGTTGATCAAAATCAGGTGGCTGGCCAGGGCTGGGGCCAGCGCCACGACTCGCAGCGCCAGACAGGCCCCAAACGACTCGCCGCAGAGATACACCGGGGCTGTACCCGCCTCTTGGCGAATCAGCTGCACAGCCTGGTGGGCCAAACGCTCCCACGACGATAGATCATCGCCCGGTATGACCAGGCAGCGAATATCAAAGTGAGCTTTAAGGCCAGCGCTTTGCAGCGCGAAGAGTTCGCCGCTGCCGTCCATGCCTGGCAGGTAGACAAACATAGGCCGGTTGGGGTGCTTGCCGGCTGGGGCGTAGAGCTTGAGGGGAACAGGTTCAGCCATAGGTGATTAGTGCAGACAGCGGGTCAGCCCTGAGACTGGCAAAGACGGCCTTAGCCCCATGCGCCAAATCTCACGGCGGCAGATCCCAAAAGGACAGCCCCCAGACATCAATAACACCCCTGTTTTAACAGCTCGGCAATTTCATTTTCGCAGCACTGGGTCAGCTCGTTGGCCAGGTTATTTGGGCCTTTGGCGCGATAGCGCGATCGCAGCCGCCCGTCTACCCGCACGGGTCGCCCAACCAGCAGGTCAACCTCTTGGTAAAAGACTGCTGGGTGCCACCCTGGCTGCTGAAACAGGGGTTCAGACGAGTCAAAGATACTCAGCCAGCGCAGGGGCACGACCGAGTTGGTGGTTTCTCGGCGGGCCGCGATCGCCACGGGCACAATCGCCAATTCATCAACCCGCGCCCGCAGAGCCAAATGGGCAAACCCCCGATGAAAGCTGTTCAAGTTGTCGGGGGTGGTCTTATTGACCATCGGGGCCGCCCCCTCCGGAAAGATGCCCACGGCCTCGCCATCGCTCAAAGCATTCATGGCGCGGCGAAAGAAAGCCGTCTGGCCCTTATTGGGGGCATCGAGGGGCAGGCAGCCCAGCGCATTGACAAGGTTGCGTAACCCCGGCACCTGGCTCATGTAGTGGTGACAGGCAAAGCGCACCGGGCGACCCACGGCGCTCATTAGCAGCGGCGCATCCATAATGCTGCGGTGGTTGCTAACCACCACCAGGGGCTGATGGGGCGGCAGGCGATCGCGCCCGTGTACCGTCATTTTCACCTGCGACAGCGCCAGCAGCCAGTTAGACAGATCTAACGGATTGGCGCTTAGAGAGGTCAGCGGTGGTACAGGAGCTAGGGCCATTCGAACCTACAGAGATAAGGACGGCTGAGCTACCCTGAGCGATGGGTAGCAAAACCTTGCTTCTCATAACGTAACAAAAACTCAGGTTATCAGAAGGCGGCAAACCCACCATTCCCAGCGAGATCCCCCCATCGATAGACCGTTAGGGTTGAGAGGCACGCAGCTGTCCACAGGCCGCGTTTTCGTCCAGCCCGCGGGAGTAGCGCACCGTCACAGCAATGCGGCGCGACTCTAGCTCGGCCACAAAATTGCGAATGCTGGCCTCGCTGGGGCGCTGGTAATCGGCTTCACTGATCGGGTTGTAGGGAATTAAGTTGACGTGGCTCTGGAACCCGCGCAGGTGCTGGGCCAGCTCGGTGGCGTTGACGGGCTGGTCGTTGAGCCCGGCCAGCAAAATATACTCGAAGGTCACTCGCCGCCCTGTGATCTGCACGTACTCGCGGCATTCGTCGAGTAGTACCGCCAGGGGGTAGGCCCCGGCGCTGGGGATCAGCTCCAGCCGCTGGGGCTGGTTAGAGGCGTGGAGACTCACTGCCAGAGTGACCTGGAGCTGCTCGGCCGCCAGGGCGCGAATGCGACCGGGTACCCCCACCGTAGAGAGCGTCATCGCCCGCTGGCCAATGCCCACATCGCGGTTGAGGCAGCGAATGGCAGCCACCACATTGGGCACATTCAGCAGGGGTTCTCCCATGCCCATAAATACAATATGGCTGACCCGCTGGCCAAAGTCTTCCTGCACCGTTAGCACCTGGTCCACGATTTCGTGGGTGGCCAGGTTGCGCACAAAGCCACCCTTACCGGTAGCGCAAAAGTCGCAGGCCATGGGGCAGCCCACCTGCGACGACACGCACACCGTCAGCCGCTTGGCCGAAGGAATGCCCACGGTTTCAATAATTTGGCCATCGGCCAGCTTGAGCAAATACTTCACCGTGCCGTCGCTGGCCACTACCCGGTGGTGCAGAGCCGATCGCCCCAGATCCACCGACGCCATCGCCTGCCGCCAGGCTTTAGGAAAGACAGTGATATCGCTGAGCGATCGCGCCCCCTGCTGATAGATCCACTGGTAGAGCTGCTTGCCGCGATAGCTCGGCTGCCCCTGGGCCTGCACCCACTCGGTCAACGCCGCCAGCGATTGCCCCAGCAGCGGCTCGGTGGGCGATCGCGCCTCCTCAGAGCAAGACGCCCCGGCGGACAGGCTAGCAGCGGAAAGGGGAGTGACAGACATGGCAGCAGTAAAGGCACAGTCCTCTATTGTAATGGACAGCCCCTAGCGCCGCTGGCGGCTAGGAAAGTCGCCTGAGTTTTCGTTAGGCCTGGAGGTATTGGACTTTGGTGTAGTGGTATCGGTTTGAATTAGCTCAACTAACCCCTCGCTCAAAAACTTGGGATCCATAAACACGACCTTGGAGTTTTCGCTACCCCCCAGCTTTTCGTTGGCCTCTACGTAGCGCTGAGCCAGCAAATAGTTGAGAATGTCGCCAGTATCACCCCGATTGGCCAATGCCCCAGACAGCATTTGAATCGATCGCACCGTGGCCTCGGCCCGCTTAATAGCAGCCTCTTGCTCGCCCTGGGCTTCGAGCACCGTGGCCCGGCTTTTCAGCTCTGCCGCCTGCTGCAGCTGCATCGATCGCCGCACCTCGTCGGGCGGGGTAATCTCCTGCACCTCTACACGGGTCACTTTCACGCCCCAGGGCTCGGTAGCTTCGTCAAGCTGAGACAGCAGGGCCCGGTTCAGCTCGTCGCGTGAGGAAAACGTTTTTTCAAACTCCATCTTGCCGATTTCAGAGCGCAGGGTGGTGATCACCAGCTCTTCGATGCCCTGCTCGACGTTTTCAATCGCGTAGTAGGTCAGCTCCAGTTCCAAGATGCGCCAGTACACCACCGCGTCGACATCCAAGAACACGTTGTCTTTGGTAATCGCCGCCTGCTTATCCACATCGAGAATTTGTTCGCGCACGCTGTCGCGCAGCACGATGTAGTCGAGCACCGGCACGATAAAATTCAGCCCCGGCTTGAGCTTGCGGTGGTACCGCCCCAGCCGCTCAACCAGAGCTTCGGTGCCCTGGTTGATAATGCGCACCGAACCTACGGTGTAACCAATAATGATTAGCGCCAAAATTCCAATGATCGACGGCACGGCTAGCCCTCAGGACTAAAAGTTAAGTAAACCTGTTCTACCCCCAAGTGTACCGAGTTCTTTCCCAAATGGGCTAAATCCTTACCCACCTCGCGCTCGGGCCACCTGCTCCAGCACCGTCATTGGCCCCAGGGTCTTCAGTAGCTCCAGCTGCTCCAGATTTTTCACCAGCAGCGACCCAGCAAACCCCAAAGAATTCACCGGAATCGACTGGTAGTGATCCTGCTGGCGGGCTACCGCAACCATCCAGCGGCGAGTGACCAGCAGGTTGTAGGGAAAGGTTTCGGGCGACTGGTGCCAGTCGACGCCGAGGTGAGTCAGCAGCGACTGGTAGGCAGCCAGCAGCGTTTTGCCGCTGGCCCTAGGCCCGGTCAGGGGCAGATCGATCAGGGGCAAAATGGCGTGGTGAAAGGGCAGCCTGGGCGATCGCACCGGCCCCCCGACATCGGCGATATCGCCCAGCGCCGCAACAATGGTAGCCAGGGGCAGGGGGCTGCTGTCGGGGCAGAGCGGCGGCGGCACCAGCTGCAAATGCTTGTGGCGCTGGCTGGCCCCCGCCAGACGACCGCCATTGTAAAAAGCTAGCCCGTCAATGTCGGCCATCGCGATCGCCAGGGCTTCAAAATCGGTCAGGGTCAGCCAGGTATCTTGGTCTTCAAAGGCGCGGGTGACGATCAAAATGTGGTGGTCAACCACGTTGTACTTATTCAGCAGGCACAGGTGAGTAGCCGACAGGTTGGCTACAAACAGGTCTGGGTCGTAGGGCAAAAATGGATTGACAGGCTGGCCGGCCTCCTGCCGCTTTTGCTGCACCAGGTCGGCTTTTTCTTTGCGGGTCAGGTTGGCCAAAATTCTGACTAAGAAGCGCATTCCGCCCTGCTCGACAAACTCGTGGCGGGTATCGATGGGCTGTAGAGCACCGCGATCGAGGGCGTGGTGGGTCTGCTGCTGAATTTTGCTCCAGAGGTCACCAGGGGCCAGCCCGGCCTCAGGGGAGTAGGCCATAGAGACAATAGCGGAAGGTTACCCCACCGACTCTAGCAAACCTCCGACCCTAACAACAGAGGCAAACGGAAAGGAGTTATGACAAAAAGAGCAGGTTGGTTGACGAGAGGCCCCATCATTTTTCAGGGATTCTCAAACGCGATTCTTAAACGCAACCTTACCTAGAACCTTTAAACGCAACAACACCCAATCTACGCTCAAAGAACTTCCCACATCACGTCGAGCTTACCTGGAGACTGGGAATTCAATTCATACTCAAAAAAGCATAAATTGCAAACCCCTCAAGCTCCCTTTTGCTTACTTCAGGAAGGATTGAACAGTATTTTGGGTGCTGCTGTTTAGACGAGACAGATGTGAAATTAACAGCGCTTTCACTCCTTTTTGTGTTTGGACAATTGGCTGTTTTATCTGCCAGGGGAGCCTCATCAGCTCCACATTCAATATAACCCTCTCCTCTCAGTGATCCCCGTTGGTGAAATGATAGTTAACACTGAATTAAGTGCCCTTTCAAAACAGGCGCAACCATCAGCAATAGGGCCAGTTTTTCCGGGTCTACGCTGCCGTTCTAGCGGGCAAACTCGTATGGACCACCCCGCTCTAAGGCTCGTTGGTAAGCCGGGCGGGCGTGAATGCGATCGCAAAAATCGAGCAGCTGGGGATAGCTAGCGTCTAACCCACCTCGGGCCACCGCTGCCTCAATAGGGAAGCTCATTTGAATATCGGCGGCAGTGAAATCGTCGCCAGCAAACCAGGGGCTCTGGGCCAGCTCTGCCTCTAAATAGCTGAGGTGCTGCGCAATTTGCGGCATGATGAACGACGCTTTGGTGCGGCCCGTAATTAATTTGGCAATCGGTTTAACGAAAAACGGCATCGGCTCCTGCTCAATGCGATCGAAGACCAGCTTTAGCAACAGGGGCGGCATGGCAGAGCCCTCAGCATAGTGCAGCCAGTAGGTATAGCGCAGCCGCTCTGGGGCACCCACGGGTGGGGCCAAACGACCGGTGCCATACCGATCGACCAGGTACTCAAGGATGGCTCCCGACTCGGCCAGGGTCAGCGCACCATCGGTGATGACGGGGGATTTACCCAGCGGATGAACCTGCCGCAGCGATGCGGGGGCTAGCAGCGTCTGGGGGTCGCGTTCGTAGCACTTGATGTCGTACTCCAGACCCAGCTCTTCTAGTAGCCAGAGAATGCGCTGCGATCGCGAATTATTCAAGTGATGGACAATAATCATGCGGTGCTCAAGCTGTCCTATAGCCGCTACAACTAACCAAACCATAATCTTAAAGGACAGGAACTGCCGCTTACTCAACCCATCAAGAGTAGCCAGGCAGAGGTGAGCCGCAGGGCGGCTGACGAGTACAGCCTTAGCCGATTTACACCTTTAATCAAATAGTCGAAAAATTAGCGGCCACCTGGCGGCGGTGGCGACGATGGCCAGAATCAAAGAACCATGAATCTTTGGTAGTGCCTTTTAGTAAAGGACAGAGGAAAAACTAGGGTCTTCCCGTTCTGCCAACTTCTCTCTGACCCGACGGT
>PYGV01000052.1 GCA_003022385.1 filamentous cyanobacterium CCP3
CTGGCCATGGGCAAAAACGGAGCCCCCGGCCACTTTTAGCACAGGCACGGCCGCCCGCCACCCGGCCCCCGAGTTACGGCATCAAGATGACTCTGCTTGTTGGATCCATTGCAGCACTAAGAAAGTCAGGCATGGCCCCAGGTAGCCGCAGCCCGACAGCCCAAAGCACCCCCAAGAGCTGTCCTCAGAGGTGCTGGAAAGAGCTGTCAACCCTACCGTAGCCTGGCTTACTGGCTCACCGAGGGTGCCTTGAGCACGGGCAGCGCGGCGAGCGGCACGGCACTCTCAGTACCGGCACTGCTGACAAACACCTGCCCCAGCCGCGCCGTCAGCTTCTGCGTGGTGGCGTCGTAGATTTGGGTCAGCATTTTGGGATAGAAGCCAAAGCCAATGATTGGCACCAGCAGACAGGCGATGATAAACACCTCGCGAGGCTCGGCATCGGCCAGCACCTCGTGCTCCACCAGCTCCTTGTTTTCGGGGCCGTAGAAAATTTCGCGCAGCATCGACAGCAGGTAAATCGGCGTCAGAATCACCCCGATCGCCATGAAGATGACGGCAATCAGCCGGAAGGTAAAGCTGTAGGCATCGCTGGTGGCAAAGCCCACAAACACCATCAGCTCGGCCACAAAGCCGCTCATGCCCGGCAGCGCCAGCGAGGCCAGCGAGCAGGTAGTGAACATAGCAAAGATCCTGGGCATTTTTTTGCCCACGCCGCCCATCTCATCCAAAATCAGGGTGTGGGTACGATCGTAGGTGGCCCCCACCAAAAAGAACAGGCTGGCCCCAATCAAGCCGTGGGAGACCATTTGCAGCACCGCACCGCTCAGCCCCAGGTTGGTAAACGAGGCGATCCCAATCAGCACAAAGCCCATGTGCGAAATCGACGAGTAGGCAATTTTGCGCTTCAGGTTGCGCTGGGCGAAGGAGGTCAGCGCCGCGTAGATGATATTCACGCAGCCCAAAATCACCAGAATGGGAGCGAAGTAGGTGTGGGCGTCGGGCAGCATACCCAGGTTCATGCGAATCAGGGCATAGCCTCCCATCTTCAGCAGAATGCCCGCCAGCAGCATATGTACCGGGGCTGTGGCCTCGCCATGGGCATCGGGCAGCCAGGTGTGCAGCGGAATAATCGGCAGCTTAACCGCGTAGGCAATCAAAAATGCTCCGTAGAGCAACAACTGCATCCGCAGCGGGTAGACCTTCTCGGCTAGCAGCTGCATGTCAAAGGTGATGGTGTCGCCGTAGAAGGCCATCGCCAGCGCCGCCACCAGAATAAACAGCGACCCCCCCGCCGTATAAAGAATGAATTTGGTTGCCGCGTAGAGCCGCTTCTTACCGCCCCAAATTGACAGCAGCAGGTACACCGGAATCAGCTCTAGCTCCCAAAACAGGAAGAACAGCAGCATATCCTGCACGGCAAACACGCCAATCTGGCCGCTGTACATAGCCAGCAGCAGGAAGTAAAAGAACTTGGGCTTGAGCGTCACTGGCCAGGCCGCCAGGGTAGCCAGGGTGGTAATAAAGCCAGTCAGCAACACCAGGGGCATCGAGAGTCCATCTACCCCCAACGACCACTTGAGGTCGAGCTGGGGTACCCAGGTATAGCTCTCGACCAGCTGTAGACCGGGTTGACCAAAATCGTAGTTGAGGTAAAAAGCGGTCACAATCAACACGAAGTCGATCAGGCCCACGGAGAGGGCGTACCAGCGCACCGTCTTGCCGTTGTCGTCGGGCAAAAACGGAATCGCTATGCAGGCCACCAGCGGCAGCAGCGTAACGACAGTCAACCAGGGAAAAGTCGCGGGATCCATAGAGCTTCTCGTCGCGGTATCTAAAAGGGGCAAAAACGGGGCTTAGCTATGACTCTAAGGGTAAGAAAGTAAGCGTGAGAGCAAATTAAGCGATTTTTATACGAAGGGAAGAAAAAGTGGGTGAGTGGGTGATGTAGGTGGGTGGGTGGGTCTCCAACGCAGAATTTCTTGGCTAGAAAGACTCACCTACCCACCTGCGCTTAGGTGACTCCCGAGAGCAAGACCAGCCCCAGCACAGCGCCAAACACAATCAGCGCGTAGAACTGGGCGCGGCCATTCTCCAGATATTTCAGCCCTTCACCCGTCACCAGGGTGACCAGGCCCGCCAGGTTAACGATGCCATCAACGATGCGGATGTCGATTTCAAGCACCTGCTTGGCCAGCTTGCGGCTGCCCTGCACAAAGACAACGTCGTAGATATCGTCGATGTACCACTTGTTCAGCGACAGGTTGTACAGGAAGGGGATCTTAGCGGCGATCGCCTTCGGATCAATCGCCTTTGTTCGATACATCAGCACTGAGATGATGATACCGACAGTGGCGATCGCAACTGAACTGCCCGCCATCAGCACAAACTCGTTCCAGTCGAAGGCCTCTGCCGCTTCCAGGGCTTCTAGCGCCTCCCCAGGGGGATGGATAAAGGCCTCAAAGTAGTTGGCAAAGGGCGTACCCACCAGACCAATGAGCACCGAGGGCACCGCCAGCGCCATCAGGGGGAAGGTCATTGACAGGGGCGACTCGTGGGGCTCGTGGGTGTGATGGTCATCGTGGTCGTCGTGGGCGGCATCCAGGGTCAGCTCCTGGGGGTTCATGGCTCCAGGGCCAAGGGACATGCCCATGCGCTGAAACTGCTGCCGCTTCAACTCGCGGCGAATGCCTTCGTCATTGCCGCGAAAGCTGCCCTCAAAGGTCGAGAAATACATGCGAAACATGTAGAAGGCGGTAATCCCCGCTGTCAGCCAGCCCACGGCCCACAGCACCGGGCTGACCGCAAAGGTGGAGCCGAGAATTTCATCTTTTGACCAAAACCCGGCAAAGGGCGGAATGCCGCAGATGGCCAGCGTACCAATCAAAAAGGTGATGGCCGTGACGGGCATGTACTTGCGCAGGCCCCCCATCAGGCGCATATCCTGAGCCAGAACCGGGTCGTGGCCCACCACCGCTTCCATGCCGTGGATGACCGAGCCGGAGCCCAAAAAGAGCATGGCCTTGAAGTAGGCGTGGGTCATCAGGTGAAACAGACCGGCGCTGTAGGCTCCGACGCCCATCGCCATCACCATGTAGCCCAGCTGCGACATGGTCGAAAAGGCCAGCCCCTTCTTGATGTCGTTTTGGGTAATCGCGATCGTGGCGCCCATGAAGGCCGTAAATGCCCCGGTGTAGGCAATCACCGTCATCACCGTGGGGATGTGCTCAAACACGGGGTACATGCGCGCCACCAGGAACACCCCCGCCGCCACCATTGTCGCGGCGTGAATCAGCGCCGAAATCGGCGTGGGGCCTTCCATGGCGTCGGGCAGCCACACGTGGAGCGGAAACTGGGCCGACTTGGCCACGGGGCCGAGGAATACCAGAATGGCAAAGACAGCGGCAACGCTGGCAGGCAAGCTGCCCCCATTCACCAGCTCCGTGAGCCGCTCGCCCATGACGCCGAAGTCAAAGCTGCCGGTGGCCCAGAAGAGGCCCAGCAGGCCCAGCAGCAGGCCAAAGTCGCCGACCCGGTTGGTCACAAACGCCTTCTGGCAAGCATCAGCGGCGGGCTTGCGGTTGTACCAAAAGCCAATTAGCAAGTAGGAACACATCCCTACTAGCTCCCAAAACACGTAAACCTGGAGCAGGTTGGGGCTAATGACCAGCCCCAGCATGGAGGAGCTAAACAGGCTGAGGTAGGCGTAGAACCGCACATAGCCCGGATCGTGGGCCATGTAGCCGTCGGTGTAGATCATGACCAGAAAGGCCACGGTAGTGACCACCACCAGCATCAGCGACGCCAGGTGGTCGATGGTGTAGCCCATCTCAAGGCGAAAGTCGCCCGCCGAAGCCCACTCAAACATGGCCTGGTAGGGGGCGTGCCCCTGCCACTGGCTCCAAAAAATTAAAAATGACAATACCATCGCCGCCCCAGTCAGGGAGACGATGAGCGCCGCTGAGGGCTGCCTGAGCTTGCTGGTGGCCTCGCCGTAGGAGATTAACCCCACACCGACGATGGTCGCCCCAATCAGCGGCAGCACTGGTATCAGCCAGGCGTATTGATAAAGCGTGTCTACAGAATCCATCTTGACTGCCTACTCCAAGAGCTTGAGTGAGTTGGCAAAAAACCGCTTACATTCTGACATATCGTTTCCCAGGGAAAAGTCGGCTTGATAGCAAAGTTGGGGCTTAAAGCACGCGATCGCCCCTCAACTATTCGCCGCAGAAGCCATCTGGAGCGATCACTCGAAGCGGCTCAAGGCCCAGCCTAGGGCCATTGTGGCGACCTGAACCCCAGCCAAGCGATTTTCTTAAGAAAGATGTCCGATTCAGCGAGTATCGGCTTGCCAGCAGCAAAATTCAGCCGTTAAGCCATAATTAATCTGCCCTACGGACTATATACAAAGCCCAATAGTTAAGCGGTTGATGATTTGTTTTGCCGCTCCTAGAGGGCGTACTTAAATTTCCTGCTCCCGCTATGAAGCTCTGGCTCGTTTGCTTTCTAATTTTGTTCTTTGGCGCCGAGGCCGCCGAGTGGCTGGGGCACCTGCCCTGGGTCAACAGCATTGAGCTGTCGATGCCACTGACGATCGCGGGCGGCATTGGCCTGGCCGTTGCCTCCAACTACCGTCACTGGCCCAGCCTGGGGGCGATCGCGGCAAAAGCTGAGACCCCACAGCCAACAGCCACACCGCCGCCCAGCCCAAAAATCGCTACCTCCGTACCGCCGCCCAGGAGCAGCCGCAAAGCAGATACGATTTCGTTTGAGATCAAGAAACCGCAGGGGAGCAAAGAGGATGAGGGGATGAGGGGATGAGGGGATATAGAGGCAGGTGGGCTGCTCGTACGCTACAGACGGATGAGTTCAAAATTAAGAGTTCAAGATTTTGAATTTTGAACTTTGCACTTCCCCTCACCTTCCTCACCTCTTCATCTTCCCCACCCTCACCTTCCCATCGTCCGCTTCAGCTCCTCCAGCTCCTGCTCTGTCTCCCAGCGCTGAAATGACTCCTCTAATGGATCCATCGGGTCGCGGCCAAATCCGTCAAAGGTGGTCTTAGCCCAGCCGGTATCCCAGCTGGTACGCTGCGCCGTTCGCTGAGCCTGGGTTTCAGCAATTTTGGCCTTGAGTTCGCGGCGGCGATCGTGAATATTTTTTTGCAGGGTGCGGGTTTGCGCGATCTGGTCTTTCACCCCCTTGAGCTGGCCCCAGTACTGGTTGCCCTGGCGCAGCAGCGCTGCTTCTCGCTCCTGAGCCGCCTTGACCAGATCGATACGGTTAGCGGCCTGGGCTTTCTGAATGCGGCTGTGCCAGCGCTGAATATCTTGAGCCGTGGCGAGAATGCTGTCTTCGAGCTGCTTTTCGCGACGCTTGAGGTCGCCCAATAGACGAATCGCATCCTGCTCCTGGCCACGCAGCTGATCTTCTAGGCCCCACAGCTCCAGATGAGGGTTAGCCTTAAGAAATTCATCGAGCCGGGTTTCGAGAAATCGGCTCAGGTCTTCAAAGAGGCCCATGGTTTACTCCTCCGCAACGCCTGCATTCAGAATAGCGGTTCTGGGAGGTAGCCCATGCGCTGCCCTGGCTGAGGTTTACCCTGGAGCGAATAAGGCTCGTGCCAACGACGGCAGACGGATTTCCTTGAGTATCAATTTGAGTGTCGACCTAACGCGCAGGCTGCCCTGGCCCAGCCGATATTTTTTCTCTCGTTCTGCCAAAACTTTACTTTTCGCAATAATTTGCGAAAAGTAAAGTTTGGTGAATTTAGCGCATGCTTTTTCGGATTTTTATCGAGTTGGCTAACCGCTCTGGGCTTACTATGACTTTTACGCTTGTTTCCAAAAGTCGTTCTAACCAGTTTTAACGATCTTTAGGGTTGCTGCGTGTTCCTGTGGTATCCAATTTCTTGGGATCGACTAACCCCGCCAGCGGGACTTCTAGAAAAAGTTGGTGCTACAGATCGATCGGAAGACAGATCAGAAGTTCTCTCGCTCTAGGATGTACGTACCTCCAGCATTCGCGACGTGGAGATGTTTCAAGTGCAGCTGATGGTCACCTGCTCGATCAGGAGCTGTCGGCCTGCGTGGGGTCAATCAATGTTCAATACTACGGGCCCCACTACAGCGCCATGCTGAAGATGTTTTCGCCGTCTATTTTTCCAGAGATGTGAGGGATGTTTTAGAACAGTTGAGGGCAGAGGTCACCCCTATACTGCGTGACTCTGAGCTGCCAGGGGTGGCGATCGCGGCCTATATTGACGGACGGCTCGCCCTCGAGACCAGCATTGGCGATCGCGATCTCCAGCGCACCGTGCCGCTGCCCGTCAATGCGCCCTTCTACATCTACAGCGTCACCAAAACCCTGATTGCAGCCGCTATCCTTCATCAGGTAAAGGCAGGACTACTTGATCTAGATGCCCCAATTCAGCAGTACTGGCCAGATTTTCCGGTTGATACGCCCATCAGCCTGCGCCAGATTTTGAGTCACACCAGCGGTCTGCCTGACTACGGCGGGTTACCGGCCTATCACAAAGCCGTGAAAGTATCTCCTGGGTTTCCCTGGTCGGTTCAGGATTATTTAAATGTGGCCCATACCCACGGGCTGCTGTTTGAGCCGGGGACAGGCTGGTCGTACTCCAATATCGGCTACCTGGCGCTAAAAACGCTGCTAGAGCAAACCACGGGGCGATCGCTCCAGAAGATTTTAGACGCGCTATTTTTTAGACCCCTAGAGCTTGCTCACACTTTTGTCGCCGCCTCCCTGGTCGATGCAGCCGACCTGACGCCTGGCTACACCCGAGCCTTGGATGGCGATGAGTTGGTCAATATGGCCCCGCGCTACCACCCGGGCTGGGTGTCCCACGGGGTGGTCGTGTCTACCGCCGCAGAGCTGGCCGCTATGATAGACGCGCTATTTACCGGGCAAATTTTAGATTTGTCCCTGGTAGAGCAAATGGCGCATCCGGTTCACAGCCTGGGGGCGCATCCCCCTTTACAGAACGTGGGTTGCGGTTTAGGGCTGTTTATGGATACTGACTCCCCCTACGGCCAGGTCGCGGGGCACAGCGGCGGTGGGCCGGGTTATTCAACGGCGGCTTTTCACTTCTCATCCCTGGCGGGTAGCCCCACCACGATCGCGGCGGCAACCAATCAAGAAGGTAACAATGTTGGGGTCGATGTAGCCTATGCCGCAGCCCGCGCCCTAGCTGGAGCGTAACCTATTGCTACAAATTGTCCGACATTGGGAATTTTCTGCAGCCAGCGGGCAAGCTAACGCTGTGAACGCTAGGCCCGCCCCCGGAGACGTTATATGAATACCAAACGCGCCCCCCGCAGAATTTTTCCTAAAGTAAGCACCATGCCGCGACAGCAGACCGAAGCGGCCCAGTACCTCGACATGTACAAGCTCACTGTTGAGAAAAAGCGCCTGCAGCAAGAGCTGGAGTACATCGACGAACGGCGGCAGCGGCTGTGCGATCGCCTCGCCGAAATCAACCTGGAAACAGAAGGCCTAGATGCCCAGGCCTCCATCCTGCGTCAGCCGACTCAATCCCCTCCGATTGCCACTAGGCCACAGGGGATGAGCTTTGCCCCCACCGCCAACGTGTACCTGCCGGAGCGCAGCACCTCAGCGCCCGACGACTACAACACCCTGACGCTGGATTATTAAGCAAGTTGGCCTTCTCCCTCAAAGAAAGGCAGGGCTTCGTCGGCAAACCCGCTCGATAGCGCGAAGTCGAAGCCCTCGGTCTCCATCGCCAAAACCCCTCGATAGAATAGAGCCATGAAGCACCTTCTTCTTCTGCTCATTCGTGGCTATCGACGGCTGATTTCGCCGCTGTTTCCGCCCACCTGCCGGTTTACGCCCACCTGCTCGCAGTACGCGCTGACCGCGATCGAGCGGTTTGGCCCGGTGAAGGGGAGCTGGCTGGCGGCGCGACGCATCACCCGCTGTCACCCGTTTCACCCCGGCGGGTACGATCCGGTGCCGGAGGGAGTCGCTGAGGCCGAGGTAAGTGGGGAGTAGGTGAGTGAGTGGGTGGATGGGTGGATGGTTCGTGAGCAGAGCCGTTTGTCCTGTGGACAGGCTTCGCCAACGCGCTAGCGTCTCCTATAGGGAGAACGGGGGGACGTAGTACCAAATCCGAGTCACACAACCCCGATTCCCAACCGGCGAAACCGTAGGGGCAAACGGTTGTTTGCCCTGCTGAATCGGGGGTAGCCAACCAGTAAGGTGCATCCGCAGAGCGATGCAACGCTTGAAAATCGCCTAGTGCAAGAAATGCCGCACGCCGGTCATCGCCATAATTAGGCCTAGCTCATTGGCGGCTTTGATAGAGTCTTCGTCGCGGCGGCTGCCGCCGGGCTGCACCAGGGCACGAATGCCGGCGGCGGCGGCGGTGCGGACCGAATCGTCAAAGGGGAAGAAGCCGTCGCTAGCCAGTACAGCGCCCTGAGCTTTTTCGCCCGCCTGGGCCAGGGCAATGCTGACCGAGCCTACCCGATTCATTTGACCGGCCCCAATACCGAGGGTCTGCTGCTGGTGAGTCACCACGATCGCATTTGATTTCACATGCTTGACTACGCGCCAGGCAAACAGCATTTCGGCCAGCTCGGCCTCGCTGGGCTGGGCCTCGGTGACGATCTGCCAGGTGGCGGGGTCGTCACGGTAGGTGTCGGGAGCCTGGAGGAGAAAGCCGCCTGCGATCGCGGTCACTCCCTGAGTTGGCCCCGTCAGTAAATCTTCCAGCACCAGCACCCGCAGGTTCTGCTTTTTGGCCAGGATGGCTTGAGCCGCATCATCGCACCCCGGCGCCACAATGCACTCCAAAAACGTGCCGGTCAACTGCTGGGCCGTATCGGCATCGATCGCTCGATTCAGCACCACAATGCCGCCAAAGGCCGATACATCGTCGGCATCGTAGGCGCGGCGGTAGGCGGTAGCCAAATTGTCGCCCATTGCCACGCCGCAGGGGTTGGTGTGCTTGAGTACGGCAGCAGCCGGGCGATCGCTGGGGAACTCGGCAATGATGCGCCGCGCCGCTTCGAGATCGACCAGGTTGTTGTAGCTCAGTTCTTTGCCCTGGAGCTGCTCGGCCCCGGCCCAGCCGGTGGGAATCGAGCCAGTTCTGTACCACGCCGCCGCCTGGTGCGGGTTCTCGCCGTAGCGCAGGGTAGCCTGCTGGCGGCCCGTCAGCGCCCACTGCTGGGGTAGAGCGTTGGCCTCGCCAGTGGACTCGGTCAGGTAGGTGGCGATCGCCTGGTCGTAGCTGGCCGTATGCCAAAACGCGGCTCGTGCGCATTGCTGCCTAAACTCTAAGGGGACTTGTTCTGCACTCGCTCGCAGGGCATCCAGGTACGGCCCGTACTGCTCGGCGCTGCACAGCACCGTCAGATAGGCGTGGTTCTTTGCCGCCGCCCGCAGCAGGGTTGGCCCACCGATGTCGATATTCTCGATCGCATCGGCCATGGTCACGCCGTCTTGGGCGATCGTCTGCTCAAAGGGGTAGAGGTTTACCACCACCAGATCCAGCGGGCGAATGCCGTTGTCGGCCAAATCCTGCTGGTCTTCGGCCAGGTCTTGCCGCGCCAAAATGCCGCCGTGAATTTTGGGGTGCAGTGTCTTGACACGCCCGCCGAGGATTTCGGGCGAGCCAGTGTAATCAGAAACTTTGGTGACAGGGAGATCAGCGGCTGCGATCGCCTTTGCCGTACCGCCACTGCTAATCAGGTCAAAGCCAAACTCTTCGACCAGGGCTTTGGCCAACTCAACCAGCCCGGTTTTATCCGATACGCTCAACAGTGCCAGGCGCGCCATAGCTCTCTAATCCCCAAATTTGCAGACCCTATACTATCCCGAAAAAGTCCTCACCCCCATCCTGAAGGAGTGCCCTTAGACTGACGTTCCCAGTCGGGAACGTCAACCAATGCTTTGGTGATCCCCTGCGGGCTAGGGCCGTCAACGGGGTGGCATCTGGGGGAAACTAGAGATCCAGCTCTTGGCTAATGGCTTGAACAGTGGAGCGCAGCCAAAGATTAGCCGGATCCCGGTCGTTGAGCTTACTCCAGGCTATTGCAACGCTCCAGGTGGGCAGCGCCAGGGGCAGCTCAAAACACTGTACGGGGTAGTACCGGGTAAAGTGCTGTTCCAGGCAGGAGGGAATGGCCGCCAGCAGGTCAGAGGCCGCGATCGCCGTCGGCAGCGCAAACCAGTAGGGTACCGTCAGCGCAATGCGCCGCTGCAATCCCTGCTCAGCCAGTTTTTGATCGACAATACCCACAGCATCTCGCCGCAGCGTAAACAACGCGTGGGGAAAGTTGACAAAGTTTTTCAGGCTGACCTGGTTATTTTGAAGGGCGGGATGACCCAATCGGCAGACACCCAGAAACCTTTCAGACATTAGGTTTGCGAGCAGAATGTGGTTGGGCAGATTGGCAAAGGTACCAAGGGCCAAATCGATAATATCTTGCTCTAAAAGCTCGACGAATGACTCTTTTTCTACGGTGACCAAACGCAGATTGATGTGGGGCGCCTGCGCTTTTAGCAGCACCAGCAGTTTCGGCAAAATTAGACTGGCGAAATAATCGGAAGTGGCCAGCCTGAACACCGTTTTTGACCGGGCTGGATCGAAGACTTGCGGCTCCGACAGGGCTGCACGAATGGTATTTAGAGCAGCAGCCACCTGAGGTGCGATCGCCTCAGCTTTAGCCGTAGGCTTCATCTCTCGACCGACCCGCACAAACAGGGCGTCGGCAAAGAGCGATCGCAGCCTGCCCAGGGCCGCACTCATGGCGGGCTGCCCCACGTGAATGCGCTGGGCCGCCGCCGTAACGCTCTGCTCGGCGTACAGGGCCTCAAAAGCGACCAGCAGGTTGAGATCAATGGCGCTCAGGTCTATCATTTTCAATGATGATTTATATGCCAATTATCAATTTGATTTATCTTAACGCCGCCGTTATCTTGGGTTTAAGCATTCGGGGAAATAAATTATGGCTGACCTGGAGATCCAAAATTTAGCCGTTGCCCATCGATATGTTGAGCAGTTTTTGGGCAAGGGCGATATCAGTATTGCAGAGGAAATCTTTGACGAAAAGATACAGGTGATTACGGGGCTCAAGCCCACCGGGGCGATCAATGGTATTGAGGAATACAAACAGGTTTTTTCAGGTTTCTACGACGCTTTCCCCGATGTGAAACCCCTGGCCATTCAAGATAGTTTTGCCACGGGCGATCGCGTGGTGGTGCGCTTTAAGTCATTTCAAAAACACGTTAAAGACTATTTTGGGATTCCGAAGAGCGATCGCGTCATTACCTTTCATGAAACGCACGTCATGCGCCTCGCCAACGGCAAGGTGATCGAAAACATCGTCAGCGCCACCAACCTGGAGTTTGAAATGCTGATGGCTCCGGTTTTAGCCCCTTTAATTCTCACGTAACGGCTGAAAACTATGGCTTTTATTACAGTGGCCGCAGAGGTCAATTTGTTTATCAACGACTGGGGCAGCGGCAAGCCGATTGTCTTTGTGCACGGGTTTCCGTTCTCCCACCGTATTTTTGAACCGTCGATGCTGGCGCTAGCCAGTCAGGGCTATCGAGCCATCGGCCTTGACCTGCGCGGCTTTGGCCAATCGACAAAGACCTGGGACGGCTGCGACTACGACACCTGGGCTAGTGATATTTACGCCGTCATCAAGGCCCTCGATTTGCAAGATGCTACTCTGGTGGGTTTTTCAATGGGCGGGGCGATCGCTGCCCACTATGCCGCTACGCTCAACGATCCCCGCGTGACCAGGCTGGTGCTGCTGGGCGCAGCCGCCCCGATTGCGGCCCCTACCCCTGAAGATAAAGCCACAATTTCAGGCTTCATTCGGGGCATTCTGGCCGATGCGGCGGGTTTTGCGGCCACCTTCATTCAGCAGGCGTTTTATCAACCGCTCAGCCCTGAGCAGCTGCAATTTTTGACTAGCTTGGGGACTCAGGCCTCGCTGCGGACCCTGGTGCGATCGCAGGAAGAACTACGCGATCGCGATCTCGTCGCCGAACTCACCCAAATACAACTACCCACCCTGATCTGCCACGGGGTGCACGACAAGGTAGTGCCCCTGGCCGCTGGCGAGGCCCAAAACCAGCTTATTCCAGACTCAGCGCTGCTGCGCTTCGAAGCCAGCGGCCACGGCATTTTCTACGAAGAAAAGAACCGTCTCAGTCAAGAGTTGCTCAACTTTGTCGGCTAGAATACACACCATTTTTTGGGTTGTAGGTCACTATCCTGCCAGGACATTGCGAGTCTCCCGCTGCCCCTCTTACTCTGCGATACCGCTATGACGCTGCCCGATCTGTATGGTTCTACGCCCGTAGACCTGGTTTCTGCCCAATCTCTGGCCACCTTTCCCGTCAACACGTTCTTAGAAAATCTAGCGATCGCTCCGGACGGAGACATCTTTGTCACCAGCCACGAAACCGGAGAGATCTTTAAACTGGCGATCGATCGCACCCTCACCCAGTACGCCAAAATTGACGGCAAAGTGAGCGGCATTGCGATCGTCGGGGCAGATCGTTTTTTAATCAACGGTTGGACAGCCGATGGAGTGCCGTTTGTGGCTACGCTCTCGGCGGGCACCGTGCAGTCGATGCACACCATTCCCGAGGGGGCTTTCCTCAATGGCATTACGCCCCTCACCCCGACGCTGTACGTGATGGCCGATTCTTACCGGGGGGCAATCTGGTCCTTTGATCTCGTTACCGAAGCTATCAATATCTGGCTTGAGCATCCCCTTTTGGCCCGTAGTGATGTCACCGACCCGTTCCCCGCCGCCAACGGGGTCAAGCGGTTTGGCCCGGTTCTCTACGTATCGAATACCCAGCAAAAGCGACTGCTGAAAATTGCCTTAGACGCAAGCCTGCAACCCAGCGAGCCAGAAATTTTTGTTGACGGCACCAATATTGACGATTTTGCCTTTGATGTAGAAGGCAATCTCTACGGCGCCACCCATGTTTACAACAGCGTGGTTAAAGTCGATGGCAAAGGCCATACAACCATCATTGCTCAGGCCGAGCAGGGCGTTACTGGCTGTACGGCGGTGGGCTTCTACGGCACAGACCTCTACGTTGTGAACAACGGCGGCATGTTTTTACCGCCCCCCGGCGGCGTAGAAGCGGCTCAAATCGTGCGATTGGAGCTTGGGGTAGCAGGTGCGCCCCTGCTCAACGAGGACTGAAGCATGCCCAGTGACCCTCCCGTAACGGTAGACGTGATGCAGAGCGTTCGACCCGGAAAAGAGCGCGAGTTTGAACATTTGCTGAAGCAAATCATCGGCACGGCCAGCACCTTCGAGGGCTATTTAGGCGCTTCGGTGTTTCGGCCCAGCGAACAAAACCAGTCGGAATATCGCGTTGTTTTTAAGTTCGATCGCCTGGAACATTTAAAGCGGTGGGAAAACTCCAGCGCCCGCCAAAATTACCTCAACCAGGCCAAAGAACTGACGCTCAATGAGGGTACATTCTCGATTTTGACCGGGCTAGAAACCTGGTTTACGCTGTCGGCCAAGCCAGGGATGAAGCCGCCTGCCCGCTACAAAATAGTGCTGGTGACCGGGTTAGCCATTTTTGCCATCAATCAAGTATTAGCGCTGATCCCAGCCGCCTGGCTGGTACCCCTGCCAGCGCTGATTCGGCTGCTGGTTTTGATCTTGATTACCACAACGCTGATGACCTACGTGGTGATGCCCAGGCTAACTAAACTCCTGGCCTGGTGGCTTTACCCCAATCATTAATTGTTTCCCGTTTTAAAAGGATAAACACTATGGCTAAACTATGCGCCATCGTCGGCATGGGCGAGGGCAATGGTATGGCGATCGCCCGCAAATTTGCCAGTGAAGGTTTTGCGATCGCGATGGTCGCCCGCAACGCAGAAAAGCTCAAAGGCTTTCAATCGACCCTACAGGCAGAAGGCGTTACCGCCCACTACTTTCTGGCGGATGCGGGCGACGAGGCGGCCCTAAAAGCGGCGTTTGCAGCTATTCAAGCCCAGCTGGGCACGCCAGAGGTACTGGTTTACAATGCCGCCGTGCCCCGTATGGAGAGCGTGCTGCAAACCGAGGCAGAAACCCTGGTGAGCGACTTTCGCGCCAATGTCGCCGGGGCGATCGCCTGCGTTCAGGCCGTTCTCCCTGCTATGCAGGCCCAGCAAAAGGGTACGCTGCTGTTCACGGGCGGCGGGTTTGCCCTCTACCCAGACCCCGACTTTGTCTCCCTTTCCCTCGGTAAAGCCGGAGTTCGCGTGCTGGCCAATACGCTCCATACAGCACTGAAGGATTCGCCGATTAAGGTGGGGACCGTGACCATCTGCGGTACGGTCAACGGCGACGACCCCAAGTACAGCAGCGATCGCATTGCCGAAGAGTACTGGAAGCTCTACACCGCCGACAATAGCGAGTACGAGATTATCTACTAAGGGAAATCATGAGCCACGACCCCAAAACGGTTGTTGTGGTCGGCGCTAGCCGAGGTATTGGGGCGGCGGTGGCCAGCATTGTGACCGCCACGGTCATCGGGTCTGGTCGGTCTCCAGAAGCCCAGCGGTGGCTGGTCGCTGGGTAGAGGCCGATATTTCTGGGCCAGAGGGGATAGGGGCGATCGCCGCGGCCCTCGGCGACACCCCCATCGACGCGCTGCTGTTCATGGGCGGCGTCTGGGAAGAGGGGGCCTTTACCGACGCCTACGATTTTTTGGCCAGTTCTGATGCTGAAACGCGCTGGGTAATCAGCGTCAACACCATTGCCCCAATTGAAATCACGCGATCGCTTGTCACTAACCTCACCCAAACCGCCAACCCCAGAGCCATCTATATCGGCGCGCTTTCTGGACTGGACAACTGCTCTTCCGTGGAGGTCGCTAATACCGCCTCTAAGTTTGGCCTCCAAGGCGTGGTACAGTCTTTGCGGCTGGCGCTGGGCAGTCAAAACATTGGCTTTACCGTCATCAACCCCGGCAATGTAGCCACTGAGGAAGTCCTGCTCGACATTGAGGCAGGTCGGTTCGGCCCGCAGACACCCATTCCCATCGCGGTCATCACCTCCACCATCGACTGGCTGCTGAGCCTGCCGCCCAGTGTAGATGTGCCGGAGTTGAACCTGTGGCAGCGATCGCAAACGCCCTAGACCAGCCTAAAGCTGGCCAAAGCCCTTCTTTTTCTTCTGGCTTTTCTGCTTCTTGTTGCTGGGGGCGCGGAAGCCGGGCTGTGCCCCGCCGCCCATGCCGGGGAGACCGGGCATACCGCCGCCCATGCCAGGGAAGCCGCCACCCATACCGGGAAATCCACCACCCATGCCGGGCAGGCCGCCGCCGCGACCCATCTGCTGCATCATTGTGCGCATTTTGGTGAAGTCGCTGACCAGTTTGCCCACGTCTTTTTCCTGGTGGCCCGAGCCAGCGGCAATGCGGCGGCGGCGGCTGGGGGAGCTAGAGAGCAGATTGGGCTGCTTGCGCTCTTGAGTGGTCATGGAGTTAATCATGGCTTCGCAGCGTTTGAGCTGCGCTTCGCCCTGCTCCAGCATGTCGCCCGTGATCTGCTTGCCCATGCCCGGAATCAGCTTCATGATGCCGCCGAGCGAGCCCATGGTCTTCATCAGGCGCATCTGCTTGAGAAAGTCGTCGAAGTCAAACTCGGCTTCAAGAATTTTTTGGGTGAGCTTCTCGGCGTCGGCAATATCGACCGCTTCCTGGGCTTTTTCCACCAGGGTGAGCACGTCGCCCATGCCGAGAATGCGGGAGGCCATGCGATCGGGGTAGAAGGGCTGCAGCGCCTCAACTTTTTCGCCCACACCAATAAACTTGATCGGCTGGCCCGAAATTTGCCGCACTGAGAGGGCGGCACCACCCCGCGAGTCGCCGTCCATCTTGGTCAGAATAGCGCCCGTAATGCCAATCTCGTCGTGGAAGGTGCGAGTCAGGTTGGCGGCCTCCTGGCCAGTCATGGCATCGACCACCAGCAGCACCTCGTCGGGCGCGATCGCGGTCTTGATATTGGCCAGCTCAGCCATCATCTTGGGGTCAATTTGCAGGCGACCCGCCGTGTCGACGATGACTGTGTCGACGCCGTCGGCTTTGGCCTTTTCGACCCCCTGACGGGCGATGTCAACGGGGTTAGCGTCGGTACCTAGCTCAAAGACGGGCACGTCGATCTGCTTGCCGAGCGTAACCAGCTGATCGACGGCGGCAGGGCGGTAGACGTCGGTTGCCACCAGCAGGGTGCTGCGGTTTTCTTTGCGCAGGTGCAGGGCGAGCTTGGCGGTGGCGGTGGTTTTACCCGTACCCTGCAGGCCCGCCATCAGCACCACGGTGGGCTTGGTGGGTGAGTTGGCCAGGGGGGCGTTGGTGTCGCCCATCAGCCGCACCAGCTCGTCGTTCACCACTTTGATGAACTGCTGGTCGGGGCTGACCCCCTTCACCACCTCGATACCCAGGGCATTTTCTTTCACCTGGGCAATAAAATCTTTAACGACCTGGAGGTTGACATCGGCCTCTAGCAGGGCGCGGCGCACCTCGCGCAGGGCGCTATCAATGTTGGTCTCGCTGATTTTGTCCTGGCCACGCAGGCTTTTCCAGGCAGATTCAAGGCGGTCAGACAGGGCTTCAAACATAGCTCAGCGGGAAAAACAATCCTTAGGCAGGACTTCTATTCTAAAGGGTGAAGGTCCCAGCCGGAGCGGCGCTGGTTTAAGCAAGGTTTGGCTACCGCAATTGGGTACCATGGACGCTAAGAGTGAATCAGGCCACCGGCCCGCAACGCAACTGGCCTATGACGTAACTGGTCTAGGACGCAATATCCCACCCAGAGGTGCATCGAGACGATGAGGTTTTACCGCATCGCTTTAAATCCCTTGGATTCCGCAAAAATTTGAGCCGAAATTCGGAATTCCATTGAACTGCTTTGTAAGACTTGGTGAAGGGTGGACCACACGCAACTATGGCTAACGAAGCATCTCGCTGCATTGATATTGATACAGATCCAGTCTCAAGGGTTGTTCCTATCGTTGACCTTAGCTATACCTTGGGCGATCGCGCCAATAACGGCCAGGAGGGTGAGACCCCTGATCGCGGGAATCACGGCGAGGTTCGGCCTGCGCTGCCCTGGCTAGACCTCATTCAGCACTACAGCCATCTGGTCATGGCGGTCGTCGATGTGGCGACCGAGGTGGGAGCCCCACCCCGCCCCCATCCGGTGCTGTTCGCCAACCGCTACTTTTGCCGCCTGACCGGCATTCGCACTGAGGGGGGCCATCTCGACCTGAGCTTTTTTGACCGGCTGGCGCTGAGCGATCAAAAGGCGCTGCGGGAGCGGTTTCGGCGGCACTTTCTAGGCGCCCTGCTGCAGCACGCCTATGGGCACAGCGGTTTAGTCTCCCAGCGGCTGCTCCACGAGCCTCTGGTCGTGGCCCTACCCGATTCCGAAACGGGCCAGATGCGGCAGGTTGAGCTACGTCTGCGCACCGCTGAGCAAGGCCTGTGCATTACCGCCATCAGCCCCGAGCTAAAAGCCAGCCTGACCGCCTGCTGGGCTGAGCCCCCGAGTCGCGAGCAGATTGCCACCCAGCTGCTAAGCAAAGAGCCTGCCTTTAAGCAGCTGCTGGCGGCCCTCAAACCGGGGAACTACACCGTTAGCGGACAAATCTTGATCGAGGGCATCGATGTTACCGAGCGCGAAACCTCTAAGGCCTTGATTCAGCTGCTGGTAGGTCATGAGTCGGTGCTGGGCACGCGCCGATTTGAGCAGGCCAACACGCTGATGAAGCAGCTGTTTAGCGCCACCGACAGCTTTCTGCTCAGCGCCGAGAACAATCAAGCCCAGCTCTTTACCCAGCTGGACCAACCCGAGTGGCAGATTGCTACCTACGCCGTAGCAGACCTGCAGGGATCGGCATTTTTGCGGGCCACGGAGCGTCGGGAGGTAGTCAACGTGCCCGACCTCAGCCTCGACTGCCCGACGCCCTGTGAGGTGGATATGCTCAATCAGGGCGTCAGGTCGCTCCTGCTGATTCCCCTGGTGATGCGCGCGGCCCAGCTGGGCGATAGCACCGCGCAAATGGTGGGGCTAGTAGGCATTACCAGCCCCAGGCCCTACGCCTTTGACCAGGCCGATTGCAGCCGCGCGATGACGTTGATTCCGGCTTTGACGGCGGCTATGCGCCACAGTGTGCAAGACCGGTTCACCAATATTCACCCCTCGGTGCGCTGGCGGTTTGAGGAAGAAGCCGAGCGCCTGAGCCTGGGCCTGCCCCCGTCTCCCATTCTGTTTGAGGGCGTCTACCCGCTGTACGGTATCTCAGATATTCGTGGCTCGTCCGATGAGCGCAACCGGGCCATTCAAAAAGACCTGCTGACCCAGCTGCGTCTCGCTTTGGCAATCGTCGAAGCGGCCGATCGCTCGGTCAACAACGCCCTTGTAGGGCAGCTAGCCCTCGATCTGTTGGACTATATCGCCACCCTCGAAGCGGGGGTCAGCGTCGACTCGGAGATCACGCTGCTGCGCTACCTCCAAGAGGATGTGGAGGTGCATTTTGCCTACTTTGCCCAGCACAGCGCTGAGGCCGAAGCCGCGATCGCCCGTTACAAAGCCGCCATCGATGCCGACCACGGCTGCGTTTACACCGCCCGCGCCGTGTACGACGAAACCATTGGCCACATCAACGGGCTGCTGCGCGACACCTGGAACCAGTGGCAGCAGTCGATGCAGGCGATTACTGCCCACTACTGCGACCTGGAGGCCACCGACGGCATTGACCACATGATCTACGCCGGTCAGGCTATTGACCCGACCTTTACTGAGTTTCAGCTCAAGTCGCTGCGCTACGAGCAGCTGCGGGCTGTATGCGACTGCGCCCGCCAGGGGTTTGCCCTCAAAGCCGCCTACGACACCGACATGACGATTACCCACCTGGTGCTGGTGCAGGGCTACACCGTGGATATTGTGCACGACGAAACCACCGAGCGCCTGTTTGACGTGCGGGGCACCCGCGACACCCGCTACGAAATTGTCAAAAAGCGCATTGATAAAGCCTGCGATGCTGAAAAAGGCGATCGCATTACCCAGCCCGGCATGTTGACGGTGGTCTACTCCACCAGCGAAGAGTGGCACGAGTACGAGCGCTACCTGCGCTACCTGCACCGCGAAGGCATTGTCGACGGTCACGTAGAACAGGGCACAGTCGAGCCTTTGCAGGGGGTTAGCGGCCTCAAGTTTGCCCGCGTGCGGGTGAATCCTGAGTAGAGGGTTGAGCAAAAGAGACTGAGTTTCTGGGACAGCCCACCAGCGCGGTAGGATTCCCTAAAAAACCCGGTCCCTGAGCTGAGGTTTTGGCCGTTTACCGATTCAACCCGGCGGGCAGGTCCCGACCGCTGTCAATCTGCTGCTGCAGGCCGGGGGGCAGATCCCGCCCGCTGTTGACCCGACGCTGTAGGCCGGGAGGCAGGTTTTGATAGTTGTCTGCGGGGTTTTGGGCAGCGGTCCCGTGCAGGGGAAGACTACCCTGATCAACTGTTTCAGAGGTTTCTACGGTGACTTCAGGCGATCCAGCGGTGGCTTCAGTGTCGACGGTGAGGGGAGTCTCAACCTGGGGCACAACCTCTTGCACCACGGGCTGACTGGGCTGAGGTCGCGGCCCGCGCCCCTGCCCCGGCCGCGCGTCTGCGGCGGTAGCGGCGAGGGCAGCAGTGGCAAGAATGCTCAGGGTGGCCAGGGCAAGTTGCGATCGCAGTGACATAGCAGGACTCCTCTTGGTGAGCGAAACGGGCGGCAGCAGGCCAACGTGGGTTAGAACTGCCTATTTTTTCTAAAGTACTCACCCACGGGGCGGCCCTGCATCTGTGGATACACGCTGTCGCGTCGCCCTTCTCTCAATGATTTCTCAGAATGCGCTCACGGTGACCTCAGCCGCAGCAAGTTTAGTGATGACAACGACTGGTGCTGGTTCTGCCTGCGTGGCGTCGCTTCTGCGGCTACGGCATGGGGATAACCGGACCCACGACAGTAACGCTGCTGTTCTCCCAAGGATGCTATGAAGATTCAATACCTGGCGGCCCTGCTGGCCTCGTCTGCTTTGACCGTTGGCACTATAGCCCTGCCCAATGCCGTGAGTTCTGTGTTTGCTGCCCCCTGTGCCGGAGCCGCTGAGGCCGTGAATCCCTGCGCGAGCGCGAACCCCTGCGCTGGTGCCAATCCTTGCGCGAGTGCGAACCCCTGTGCGAGTGCGAACCCCTGCGCTGGTGCCAATCCTTGCGCGAGTGCGAACCCCTGTGCGAGTACCAATCCCTGTGCGAGTGCAAACCCCTGCGCCAGTGCCAATCCCTGTGCGAGTGCGAACCCCTGTGCGAGTGCGAACCCCTGCGCGAGTGCAAACCCCTGCGCTGGGGCGGATGTCGTTCGAGCTACAGACCCACCTCACCCTGAGGTTTATGTGGAGTCGGCCAGCAATCTGGCTATTCGCGGGGCTGACCCGGTGGCTTACTTTACTGAGGAAGCCGCGGTGCCAGGCAACGCCGCCTACCAGTACACCTGGAATGGGGCCACCTGGCAGTTTAGCAGCGCTGAAAACCGAGCGTTGTTTGCCGCTAACCCTGAAGCCTATGCCCCTCAGTACGGCGGCTACTGCGCCAAGGCCATGAGCGAGGGCAATCTGGCTTCGGTCGACCCCCGCGTGTGGACAATTGTCGACGGCAAGCTCTACCTGAACTATAGCCCTGACGTACAGCAGCAGTGGGTGCAGGATATTCCCGGCAATATTGTCAAAGGCGATGCCAACTGGCCCAGCGTGCTAACCGTGAAGACCTTCTACGAAAACGTAGTTTCCTGGGCGCAGTAGCCGTCTGCTGATGATTGATAACCCTCTCTTCCCCGGCAGCAGACCCTCGGTCTGGGCCGGGGTTTTTTGGTCGATAGGGAAGATGGATGGCGATTATGAGGGGCTCTCAGCCACAGGCCCGCAGCGCTGATCGGTGCAGAGGGGGTAGCTTGAGTCGTAGCGGCTGGGGCGCTTGCCAAACAAGTCATAGCGGTTGTCGCGCACAAAGGCGTAGACCTGATCTCCTGCCTGCTTAACCCCCGGTAGTGCACGGTAGGCCTGCACAAAAACATCTCCCAGGGGCAGCAGACGACCAATTTCTTCAGCGGCGGCGCTACCCTGCCAGCGGCGATACCGGGACGAAGCGCTGCTCGAATTGGGAGCCTGCAGGTCGAGCAAGATCATGCCAGCCTCGCAGTCAGCGGCGGTGATGTTGTAGCGGGCTAATGTGGCTTCATCCTGCATGGGCACGTACTGAAACTGATGGCCCCGGTCGAGCGCTTCCAAAAGCCGCACTAGACTGACGCAAAGGTTACAGTTGCCGTCATAAATTACACAGTACATAGTAGTATTGCTGCTGATGGGTCGTCATCCTTATCTTAACGGTTTGGTCTTTGGGGTTCATCCCCACGACCCGTGGGTTCCCTGCTCCCGAGTTCCTGACATCGACGCTACAACAGTAGGGAGCCACAGCGGCTATTTTGCGGTCCCAGTTTGGGCCTTGTATCCGCTGTGGGCAAGGCCCTGAGTAAACGGCTAACAGCAGCAGATTAACGTCTACCTTGGGTTGTGGGTTGTGTTTGTCGCCCCGCCCGGTGCATTTACCTCGGCAAATCTAATGGTTGTGAAAAGACTGATCGATGGACGATTTCAGTTCATTCGAGTTGTCAGCACTAAGGCTTATACCAAGACTTACCTGATGACCGATCATGGCAGCTTGACTAAGAACAAGTGCATTGTCAAGCATTTGCAGCTGCCCGCTCACAACACGATTACGCTTAAATTTCTCAACGATTTGCTAGCCAAGCGGGTCAGTTTGCTTAAGCGCATGGGCGAGCACGATGCGATCGCGAAAAATCTCTCCACCGTTCAGGAAGGGCAGGATTTTTACTGGGTGCGCGACTATGTGCCAGGGCACTCGTTGCTGACAGAACTGGCGGAGCAAAAACCTAAGACCGAGGCTGAGGTTCAGAGCTTTTTAACAGAAAGTCTGAGCATTTTAGACATCATTCAGCGCCACGGCATTGCCCACCAGAACCTGCACCCCAACAACCTGATTCGCCACCGCGATCGCGGCCATTTGATTCTGGTTGACTTTGGCCTCATTCAAGACACAGGCACCCCTGAGCCTGCCCCAGCGACTAACGGTACATCTGGCGTTCCCAATGCTGAGTCAGCCTACGTGCCCCAGGCCAAGCATCGGCAGTACACGCGCTTTGCCGCCGACCACTTTGCCCTCGGCATGATTGCGGTGCAGATGGCCACCGGGCTCTCCAACGAGGCGATTCCGCGCTTGAGTCAGGATGATTTTTTAGCCCAGGTCAAGCTCCAGCTCGACGAGTGCTCGCTGTTGAGCAACGCCCTCAAAGAGATTTTGCTGCGCATGGTGTCGCCCCAGCCCGAGGCGCAGTTTCGTCAGGCAAAGGATATTTTGGTCGCGCTCCCAGCCCCAGAGGTGGTTTTGGCATCACCTGCGGTGGCCTCAGCCGCTCAACCCCTACCCCAGGAGAACGGTGCTATGGAACCTGAGTCGCCGCGATTCGCGAAGCGTTCGGG
>PYGV01000302.1 GCA_003022385.1 filamentous cyanobacterium CCP3
GCCCAGTCAAGATATTCTCAAGCGAGGCACCGTTGCCGAGGTCTACCTCCCCGCCCACCCGAGCGATATGACCCGGCTCCAGGTCCCGCCAGAACTTCCAGAAGGCCAGGAAGCACCTGTGCTAATTGGGCTCCTGGACGGGGAGGTGCGATCGCTGCTACAGGCCATTCTGGAAAGCTTCCATTACCAGATTTTGCTGGCTGAGGACGGTACCGATGCGATCGCCCTGTACATTCAGCACCACACCGAGCTCAGGGCCGTCGTGTTAGATCTCACCTTGCCCACCCTGAACGGACCATCTCTCCTGCGCCACATGCACCGCATTTCGCCTCAGGTACCCTTACTGGCGATCGGAGATCCAGCCGCCGATGACTCAATCCCGGTAACGACGCAGCTCACCTCATCCTCCCTAGCCTCTCTGTTGAGCAATCTGGCTGAGACGCTGCCATCATCCCAGTCCAGACAGTCTTCAGTTTGCTGAAGCCAATTCCCCGCTAAACCATTGGTAGAGAGACAATAATAGTCTCTGAAATAGTCTCTGGGATATCTTGCGTCGATCGTGGGCGGTCAGTTTGAGCGCTTCATCGTGTCCTGATCCAGCAGGGCAACACTTAGGCGTTGCGCCCTCACCAAGCTAGCACCACGACCAAACCACTTCAGCACATTCCAGCATCAGTTTCAGCTATTTCCTGATAGGAAAGGTATAGCAAGCTACTTAAGATTGAAATATACGAAAAATGTAAGCGCCCAGACGTGGTCTAAGACTGACGTGGTCTAAGACTGACAATCTCAAACACGCTAGCGCTTTTTAGCAAACCTGTCTAAGCCAAGAGTCATTGTCTGTTCGGCTTAATCCTCTCCCGTAGCTGCGGGGCTATATCATGACCTATTTTGCCAGTACCGGTGCTTCCTTCTCTCTGCTTCCTTCGGCTTGGGGTCGTGCACCAGCAACCAAAGCGTCCAATGGCCATATAGCCTCGCAGGGCACTACTCAGACGGCTCTGCTCCATCAGTTGATCAACGGTATGACCCAAAGGATTCAGCAAGCTAGCAGCCTGACTGACCTGCTGCGATCGGCTGCCGCTGTCCTCGCCGAAACCCTGGAATGCGATCAGGTTACCATTAGCCAGCGGTGTAATAATGGGCAGCGGTTTAGGGCGATTGCCCACCCCCCTGCCGAATCGCTGGCCTTAGAAGCCTGTTACCGTTTCACGCTAGGAACCTGTCTTAAAAGTTCTGGCGATGACCGGCCTCGCTATCTAAAATCACTGGATCTGGTGGGCTTTCCGCCCCTGCTGCGCCGATGCCTTAACCTTGATCAAATGCACCAGGGTTGGCAAGTGCCGCTGCAATATAACGGTCAGCTATGGGGCAGTGTGATGGGTTTTCGAGAGGGCGTCACAGCCCCTTGGCCATTAGAACTGTTACCAACGTTAGAAGTAGTTGCCAATCAGCTCATAGTAGGGATACGGTTACTCGAAACCCAGCACCAGCTCGACCTTGAGCAGGGCCAACACCAGCGGTTACAAACCCTCCTCAACCATCTTCAATTTCGAGATGCGCTCACCGGTTTACCCAACCGCAAGCAGTTCATGAAGGAGCTAACCAAAGTCTTAGACGGTAAGCTACCCCGCCAGTCCTTGGCAATCATACTCATTAATATCGATCGCTTTCAGGCCATCAACGATAGTTTGGGGCACGACACAGGCGACCAACTGCTGATGGAGATGAGCTATCGCCTGCAAAAACAGCTCGGCCCAGACTACACCTTTGCCCACTGGGGAGAAGACAAATTTGCGGTCTTGCTCAGACACCTGCCTGCACCCGAGAGGGCAATGGCGATCGCTGACCAACTGCGTCAGGCGATCGCTTTACCGTTTGACTGTAATCAGATCGAAGTCGTTTTAACCGCTTGCATAGGCGTTGCCCTCAATCAGCCCTCGTACTCAACCCCTGAGCTACTAATACAAGCCGCCGAGACAGCTTTGCACTGGGCCAAGAGTCAGGGCAAAGGGCAAATTCTGAGCTTTCAAACGGCCATGCATGACCATGTAGTGACTCGATTAAGACTCGAAAATGCTCTGCGTAAAGCTCTAACAAACCAGGAACTTGTTCTCCACTACCAGCCAATTGTCACGCTGTTGAATGGTCAGCTAACTGGCTTTGAAGCCTTGGTGCGCTGGCAACATCCTGTCCTGGGTTTAATTTCGCCGGCAGAGTTTGTTCCTTTAGCAGAAGAGACAGGCTTGATTGTGCAGCTAGATGACTGGTGCCTGCAATCCGCCTGCCAGCAAATGCGTCAGTGGCAAGACCAATGGCCAGATATGCCGCGCCTAACGATGAGCGTCAACCTATCGAGTCGTCAATTCACCCAACCCGATTTGGTTCAGCGGGTCAACTATCACTTAAAAACCGCCGGGGTTGAGCCTAGCTGTCTCAAATTAGAAATTACAGAAAGTACGTTGATTGAAAACATGGCTTTAGCCGCCACCCAGCTGGTAGAACTTCAGCAGCTGGGGGTGCAGGTCAGCATGGACGATTTTGGTACAGGGTATTCGTCATTAAGCTATCTCCATCAATTCAAGCTCAACACTCTAAAAATTGACCGCTCCTTTATCGCAGTCCTGGAACCAAAATCTGAAAAAGCAGCCATTGTTCAAGCCATTATTACCCTAGCCCATGCGCTAGACATGGATGTAGTCTCTGAAGGCGTTGAAACAGTTGAACAACAAAACTTACTCCTCGCCATGGGCTGCGAGCAGGGGCAGGGGTATTTGTTTTCAAAGCCTCTCACCTGTGACGACGCAACTCATTTACTAAAGCTCCAGCCATCGCTTAAGGCTTAACCTGGTTGACAGATAAGTGGGTTAGCCAATTCAAACGCCCGCATGGGTTACGCTAGCGTAACCCATGCGGGCGTTGGGTTTCGTGCCTCAACCCAACCCACATCAACTTATATTTAATCGCGCTTGCCTACTTATACCTATTAAAAACCTGTAACTGTGGAATGGATTCAGTACAGAGAGGTGCCGAAGCTGGTTGACTGGCACAGCTTTGGAAAGCTTTATATTCCATAGATACGGTGGCGCGATGGCAAAACCCAACGAGCCCCAGGTAAGTAGCTATTGCTGGACTTTACTACATTTCACCGAACCCGGACTGGAAATGACCTGAGTAGATAGACTTATTAGCCAGGCTGCACCTTAACCTAAGGTTTCGCAGCAGTAAAATAAGCCTTTATGCAAATCCGGAAACCTTTTGTAGCTGTTGACAAAAAGTTAAACTAAGCTGAGTTTAAAAGTCTTTTTGTGAGCCTTTTCCATCAATACAAAATAGCTTACATTAAGCAATATTCAAGCCCAATAACCTCGATAGAATCACGCATGGAAAGCTATTTGCAAACGCATAATCAGCAAAAATTAGGTGTAACTATCGTGGGTTTATTTGGCCACCCCCACTAAAGTAGTGAACATGGAGGAAAGAGATGAGACCTGATTGTGAGCAAGCGGCTCACCCATCTGCTACTCGAAGAACAAAACGATTAGCGTTTCCGCTACAGCCTCAATCGGCCACATCTCTACTTCAGCACAAACTACTGCAGTTTTGGTTACGGAAGAGGTTATTCCTTTATCTACAAAGAGGGATTACTTCAAACCCTAACCCAGACTATAAGCCGCAGGGGGCATTAACCAAACCCTGCAAATGAACTCACTTCAGACAAAACTTACTTCTTCAGGAGAACCCACCATGTTTGCTAAAACCTTCCGCAATACTCTGATCGCATCCACCCTAGTTGTCGCTGGAGCCGCGCTAGCTGCCCCAGCCATGGCTCAAACGGCTGGCTCAGTTACCCTCGGTGGTACTGTTGCTGCAACGCTTAATCTAACCACTTCGGCTCTCCCTGCTGCCAGTTCCCTAGATCTCACCGGAGGTGAAAAAATTCTGCAAGTTGCAGATCTCAATATTCACACTAACAACGAGCAAGGCTATACCTTAACGGCAACCCAAGGTAGCTTAACTAAAACTGGTGGTACGGCTATTCCTTTCCAAGTCGTTGTCGTCGGTGATGGTGCGACGGCCCCTTTAGCTGCCGCTTTTACCGTTGCTTCTGGGACTAACTATACCACTACCACTTCGGCGGCTAATGCGGCAGGTGCAGGTAATCGAGATCTGTACATGAGGTATACGCCCGCTGCCCTCCAAGACCCCGGAGCCTATGCTGGCACGATTTCACTCACAGTTGCCGACAATTAGGTTGCCTGAATTTATTTCTCTAGCCTCTTATCCCTTCTCCTATGGGGATAAGAGGCTAGAGGACGCAGAGATTACGTTTCGCCTGTGAGTGAGCTAACTCATAAAGCTAGTATGCCTAACTATAGGAGGAACTCCTTCTGATAAATTACCCAATGAATCAGATTGGCATTATTTGCACTCTAATAAAAATTGCTTTTCCCAAAGGCACGTTTAACCCGATAATCCTGTTTATTCATGACCTCGGACCATGCGCTACTTATTGCCGCTTTTAGGGCTCTGTCTGGGGAGCGTAGTCAGCATTGTCCAGCCTGCCGTTGGGCTGCCGTTTCTCTCTACCAGCGCTACGGCCATCAGCACATCCCTAGACCTTGACGGTGAAGGCAGTGCGTCCACACACATTGTCAAGGTGGCGGATATTTTGTTTTCTACTGATCATAGCGGTGGCCTCACCCTGTGGCTAACATCGGGCAACCTGACTAAGGTGAATGGCAGTGATATTTCGTTTCAGGTGACTACGGTAGCTAATGATGCGATCGCCCCCTCCAGCAGCGATTTCACCGTGCCCTCTGGTCAGGTTTATACCTATGTAACCCTAGCGGCTGGTTCTGAAAGCCGCGATGTTTACATTCTCTACACCCCCAGTGCCTTACAAGACCCTGGAGCCTACAGCGCGACTATCGATATTTCTGTCGTTGACAATTAGCTTTTAGCGACCAGGATAACGTTCTTAAGTTTTCGAATTGAAACAAACCTCACCTGATTCATAAGTGGGGTTTCACCTGTGGGAAAACTACAGGTGTCGAGCTGAACTTGGCATGGCTGATTCAAGCATTATCCCGAGCCATTTTTAAGCCTCTCAATTAGGTGTTTGTTATGAGATGCCCGATAAAACTACTGCTAGCCCTTTCTTTTCTGGTTTTAATGCGGGTGAACCCAGCTATGGCTTTTCAATTTAAGCCAATGTCCCAGGTGTTTGCTCCTTCAGGCCCTAATGCTACCCGCGCCTACGAAGTTGTCAATGATGAAGAGGATCGTATTGCAGTAGAAGTCACCGTCGTTGAACGCCACATGAATTTAGACGGTGAAGAAGCCTACCAGCCGGCTGAGGATGACTTCTTAATTTACCCGTCTCAAATGATTTTAGAGCCCGGTGCTACTCAGGTAGTGCGGGTGAGCTGGCTTGGCGATCCCAATCCAGCTCAAGAGCTGGCATTTCGACTAGTCGCTGAGCAACTGCCGATTAACCTGGTTGACCCAAACCAAGCCGAGCCTGTAAGGCCCGTTGGGCAGGTGCAGGTGTTGTTGCGCTATATGGGGTCTTTGTTTGTGCGTCCGGCTGGCGCACAAGCGGCGGTTAGCATCGAGTCCGTTGTCTCTCAACCCGATGCCCAGGGGGCTGACGGTATCGCTATCACGTTTGCCAACACGGGCAATGCCAGCGCCAGCTTACGAGATCTCAGCCTCAGCCTCACGGCCCAGGGACAGTCTGTCACCCTATCGGCAGAAGCATTACAAGGCATTAGCGGGACAACGGTGCTACCCGGTCAGAGCCGCCGCTATGTTCTGCCCCGTCCGGCTGCCCTGCCCCAAGGCCCGATCACAGCTGCCTTTGACTATCGTCGCAACTAACTACTATGCTGGCTACCTTGGGCCAGGGGGGCACGCCCGCAACCCAACCTACTTTGCCCCCAGACATTCCTCCTCCAGTCGCCGCCGAGGTGCAGGCCGCTGCCGTCAAACCGCTGCCCCAGGTAGCTACCCCGGTCAGCCCTGAAATAAGTGAGCACAGTCAACATCCAGTGTTTTCTACCCAGCCGTTGCCAACGGTGTCTGCGATAGCGGCAGCTGTGCCTCGGGTACAATCCCCCGAGATTGCAACGGCATCAGTCCAGCCAGCTTTTTCGCCCTCCACTAAATCTGCTGCGATCGCGCCACCCTCAGACCCTTTAGGAGTGCCCCTAGCTGGTGCCCCCCCTGTAG
>PYGV01000053.1 GCA_003022385.1 filamentous cyanobacterium CCP3
CTGGAGAGATAGGGTTCTTGACTATAATGCTGGTTAGCTTTGCTTAAAATAGGATACTGGCTATGCAGCGGAATACAATCCTGCAAACGTTGAAGCAACATCAAACGGTGTTGAGGGGTTTGGGTGTGCGAACGCTCGCCTTATTTGGGTCGGTTGCACGGGATGAAGCGACACCCAGCAGTGATATCGATATCGTGGTCGAGTTTGAACCTCCCATCACTTTCGATCGCTATGTGGATGTCAAGCTTTATCTGGAAGACCACCTGGGCAAAAAGGTCGATCTGGTTATCTGGAAGTCGTTAAAGCCTCACCTGCGAGAGATGGTAGAAAGAGAGGCAGTCTATGTCTCGTGACCTGCGACTTTATCTAGCGGATATTTTGATAGCAGGAGAAAAAGTTATGCATTATACCTAAGACATGAGTTTTGAGAATCGTAGGTCCATTTTACTAATACAGATACGAGTGAACGGATGATAGAAAAGGAGTTGGCGATCGGGGAGTGATGGATAGAAAGAACTACTTGAATGGTGGGCAGTGCCCGCCCTAATTTTGCTTTCCCAGAACAATGCCTACCCCATCCTACTCACTTAATTGTTTTATTTGCTCTCTTCTGAGAAAGGAGAATTTTCCTGAAGTTCCTCTATAAAAGGATCTCCCTTTATCTTTGCTAGAGATATCGTTGACCACCATGCCAATTGGTTTTTTATTTTAAGATATTTAACCAAAAACCGTGGATTTCTCTCAAGTTTTTTGTAAAGTTTATTCATGTTAACAATTAAAATAAAGAAAGAAAATAAAATCCATAAAAGAAAGAATATGGAATTTTGGGGTACACCAAGTAACAACGGCAGGCGAATTAAAATGATTGCAAAAAAGAGACAGATTATAGCTTTTACAACTTGCATAAAAGCTTCAAGGATTTCATCTAGTCGAATATAAAACCAACTGTAGGTGGCACCAAAAACTCTGTGCTGAATTACTCCATTTCTTTTTAGTGTGCCCATTAATCTAGGAATCATTAATATTTCTTCATTCGTATGAAAAAATTTAACGCCAAAACTGTCATTTGCATCAAGATAATCAAATTCTAAAAACAGTTCGCTTTTATTGGAATCTTCTCTAAACCTAACAGAATTTTTATTTACACCTTTGAGTTTACCCTTGAACCAAACTTCAGGCTTACCAATAATATATCCATCGACAATTATTTTAAGAGGGTCGCCAGGTGATACATCACTGCCTTCAATCGTTTCTTTGCCGGCATTCCAAATGATGAATCGATTTTCTGCTAAATTTCCTATGGGCTCATCGCCGTAAGTCACACGCAGATCATCTATCTTTCCGTACGGAAAATTATTAATTAAAATTCTTCCTCCTGCTTGCAAGCCCAAAACTTTTTTCTTTTTGGCCTCAAAATAAATAGTTATGACAAGACCAATAACTGCAAGCACAAAGCCAATGATTGCTAATACTTCAAGAAACTCTTCTTGAGTAATCCACTCCCACATAATCCACATAAGAATTTAGCCTCAAACTCCTGCTGACAAATGCCCGCGTTTTCCGCCGCCTTCGATTGAGAGGCCAGCCCTACTTCGTATCACTTCACCACAGCAGCAATCAGCAGTTCTCGGTCAAACTCGTCAGGGGTGCTGCATAGAACCGAGAAAGCACTTTTCAGTAGAGTAAGTTGAATTTGAATCATGGGGTTGACCAGATAGTTTTCATGTCACTAAGGCTGGGTGTTTCAACTTACACTTAGTGACTTTACCTTCTCTATAGCCCGGTTGATGTCAGGCAGAGAGCGGCCAAGCTTTTCAGCCGTTTCCATCCATAGCTGTTTTACAGTTTCTAGCTCGTCCAACGTTTCAGCCAGCGTCTCTCCTTGGGCCAGGCAACCTTTTAATGCGGGCACCTCGGCCACATACCCCCCTTCATCACAAGGGTAAATTACAATCGGGTAGTTTAAAGCAATCATAGATTCTTCTCCTTAGTCTGAATCAGTCGTTGACCTGGTCGATTAGCTCAAGCACTCGTTTTACATAGACCGTCTTAACCTTATTATTGTGAACTGGAATCACCAATATGAGTTCACCTTTAATAAAAATATGATGACTTCCTGTAACTCGATCAAGCTTAAAGTCTTCATACTCAAGCAGCTTACGGATATCTGAAAATCTCACATTGTTGGGGTTATTCTTCAAACGCTCACGCAGTTTCTCTCGTTTTGTCATAGGCTCTTTTAATCTAAGGATCTATATACTTTCACTGTGGTAAACCCGGTTGGCTTGTTCAAGGTTCACAATATCCCTCTGGCATGACGGTGCTGCCTCAATTATGGAAGATATTCACGGCATCAATCCATGATCGCACTCTTATTCAGGGCGATCAGTTGTTTAAAAGCGTCGTTGTCGAGCTCCGTTAGCCACGATTCATCGGCGCCGACGATCGCGCCAGCCAGCTTTTTCTTGTCCTCAATCATCTGGTCGATGCGTTCTTCGAGCGTGCCCATGGCGACGAACTTGTGGACGAAGACATTTTTCTTTTGGCCAATGCGGAAGGCGCGATCGGTGGCCTGGTCTTCGACGGCGGGGTTCCACCAGCGATCGAAGTGGAAGACGTGATTGGCCTGGGTGAGGGTGATGCCGACCCCGGCGGCTTTCAGCGACAGTACAAAGATGGCGGGTTCGCTGTCGGGGTTTTGAAACTCGGCGATCATCTGCTCGCGCTTGTTGCGGTTGGTGCCGCCGTGGATGTAGTAGGTGTTGTAGTGGCAGGTGTGGCGCAGGTGGTGCTCCAGGGCGTCGCCAATTTCACGAAACTGGCTGAAGACCAGGGCGCTTTCGCCTTCGGCGACGACTTCGTCGAGCATGTCGAGCAGGCGGCTGAGTTTGTGCGATCGCTCCGGCGTAAACTCACTTTCATCCTGCAAGAACTGGCGGGGGTGGTTGCAGATTTGCTTCAGCTTGGTCAGAGTGGCGAGAATGAGCCCCTTGCGCTGAATGCCGTCGGTGGTTTCGAGCTGCTCGGTGACGTCTTTGAGCACCGCTTCGTACAGCGAGGCCTGCTCAGGAGTGAGGTTGCAGAACAGCTTTTGCTCCACCTTATCGGGCAGGTCTTTGATGATGCTCTGGTCGGTTTTGAGCCGCCGCAGAATGAAGGGTTCCACCAGTTTTTTCAGGGTGGCGGAGCGGGTAGGGCTGTTTTCTTTTTGAATCGGCAGCTCGAACTGCTTGCGAAACTGGCTCTGAGTGCCCAGATAGCCGGGGTTGAGAAAGTTGAAGATCGACCACAGATCCATCAGCCGGTTTTCCACCGGGGTGCCGGTGAGGGCGAGGCGGTGGTTGGCGTTGAGCTTGAGAATGGCTTTGGTCTGGGCGGTTTTGGGGTTTTTGATGTTTTGGGCTTCGTCGAGCACGATGCGGTGCCAGGTGACGCCCTCCAGCAGCTTGGCGTCTTTGCGGGCCAGGGTGAAGGAGGTGATCACCACGTCGTGGTCGCGGCAGAGGGCTTTGAAGGCTTTAGTATCCTGGTTGCGATCGCCCCCGTGGTGCACCACCGCCCGCAGGTGGGGCGCAAACTTGTGAATTTCGTGCTCCCAGTTGCCGACCACGGAGGTGGGGGCGATCAGCAGGGTGGGCGGCAGTTTTTGATGGCCATTCTGGGCCGCCTCTTCTCGCTCCTGCACCAGGCGGGCGATCACCTGCACGGTTTTGCCCAGGCCCATATCGTCGGCGAGGCAGCCGTTCAGGCCCAGATTTTCTAAATAATGTAGCCAGGACAGCCCCCGCTTTTGATAGTCGCGCAGGTTGCCCTGGAGCTGGTCGGGGTCGGGGGTGAGTTCAAGCCGGGTTTTGTCGCCCAGCTGGGTGAGCATGGTGGCCAGGGCGTCGTCGCGATCGAACTCCACCTCCAGATCGTCGTCGGCCTCGCCGCTGGTCAGGCGCATGAAGTCGAGCAGGCTCATTTCGGGGGTGGTGGCCTGCTGCTGCTGCCAAAACTCCAGCATTTGCTGCATTTTGTCCTGATCTAGCTCCATCCACTGGCCGCGAAACTTGACCAGGGGCGACTTGGCGTTGACGAGCTGCTGCCACTCTTGCTCGGTGACAGGCTGATCGCCGATCGCCAGGTCGTATTGGTACTGCACCAGGGTGTCGTAGGAAAAGTAGCCCTTCGATTTGTCATTGCCGCCAATAGATTTGCCCTTGGCCCGCAGCCGCACCCTGGCCCGCTGGCGACCCTTGGGCGTCCACCAGGCGGGGACGATCACTTTGTAGCCCGCGTCTTCGAGCACCCAGGCCGATTCTTTGAGGAAGCTAAAGGCGGTGTCGAGATTGACGGGGATGCCCACGGGCTGGTCCGTCTCCAGGCCATCCCAAAACTTGGGGTAAATGCGAGCGGCGTAGCCCAGGTTCATTAACAGATGCTGCTCAAAGCTTTCTCCCAGATGTTGGCGCAGCTGGGCTTGTTTTTTTCCCCGCAGCTGCCAAAAATCTTCCAACGCAATTTGCAATGAGGGATCGTCTTTGGGGGCGACGAGAAACTGGATGTGCCAGGGAGAGTCTGGGGTAGCAGGTTCCTCCAGGCGAAAGCCGATGTGGAACGGGGCAGCGGTTTCGGATCGGCTGATGCGATCGCGCCATCCCTGCCACTGCTGATACCGCTCAAGCGCCGCCGCCGATTTCTCAAAGTGGTGGGGTTCGGCCTCCAGGCAGTCGTGAATCAGCGACGGCACAATGGTTTTGAGGTAGCTCTGGGGCATGGCCGTGCCCCGCACCAGAGCGTCCAGCCAGCATTCTGAGAAGTGGCGCAGCAGCGTTTCCCGGTCATAGAGAGTCGGCTCCCGAAAGGACTGCGGTGGGTCCTCAAACCCGGCGACGCAGAGCAACGGCATGTAGTCTACGTAGGTTTGGATGTGCTCGTGGTAGCGATCGCCAATAATTTCCCAACCCGGATATATTTCAAATCCTAGATCTGATTTTGCTGTCTGTTTTTTAGTTGTGGACTTCGTCCTTGCTGTCTTGCGTCCTGTGGATGCTTTGGCAGCTGCGATCTGCCGATACTTGAGAGCGGGAATGTACTGATCGCGCAGAATCACTTGCTTAAACGCCTGGGTATAGTGGTACCAAAACAGCAAGTCAGCCCCCAGTTGCACCTCCGCCAGGTTGTAGACGGCGAGAAAGTGCAGATTATTCAGCAGGCTAATCACGTCGGCGAGCACCGGGAGCCGGTAGCCATCGACTTGCCAATACTGCCAGTCAAAGCAGTCTGGAGTCTCTACCTCCAGGTAGCGCGATAGTTCTAACGAAGGCAGCGGCTGCCCCTCCACCGTGGGCAGCAGGAAGGTGCAGGGGGTGATGAAGGTGGTCAGGGGACGGCGATCGGGCGACTGTATCCCTAGCTCATCAGTGAGCAGGGACACGAGATCAGGCCCAGATAGATGGCAGGGATGGGTTTGGGGCGGTTGCTTGCGACGGCTCTTTTGCTCCGTTTCTACCCACAGGCAAAAAGCCCCCGTCTGTACAAAGTCGGCGGCGGGCTGAGGTATCCAGGTGCCGTGGAGAATTTGCATTGTTTCATCCCGACAGGAGTGCGATCGCAGTTAGGCCAACCGGTTTCAGTCCTTATGAGAAACACAACCAGCGGTCTGTTCTGACAAATTTCGCAATGCTTACGTTTTACCATGGAAGCCCTAAAAGCGTAGGCGGTTATCGTTGCTCAGCAATTGACCTACGATCGCGGCACCCTTGACATCACCACGCCCCCCCGCAGCCCACGAGTTCTATGCCCGCCTAGATCGAGCGGTTCATCATCATCCTGGTTGTTGAACTGGGGCTGCGGGTCAAAACGCTGGGGTCTACCACGCTCGATCGCGAAGATCTGAATCGAGGTGCTGAACCCGTCAACGGCTACTACATTCAGAATCAGCCTCTGGTGGCGGGCCGTGCGATCGACCTGGCGGTTGACCCACCCCCTGACCTGGTAGTGGAGGTAGACAGTAACCACACTGATATCGACAAGAATGCTCTGTATGCGGCGACCCTAAATGCCGTGTGGGATAACGCCGAGGATGATGTCTATGCCGAGCTACTCTAGGCATACAGTCGGTTTTGCCTATGCGGTTTGAGTGGGATGAGCGGAAAAATGCAGCCAATATCGACAAACATGGCTTTGACTTTGCCGATGCCGATCACATCTTTGACTTGCCGCTGTTGGTTGACCCAGACGAACGTGATGATTACGGTGAAGATCGCTGGATTGGCATCGGGCTGCTAGATGGTCGCGTTATCGTTGTTGTATTCACAGAGCTAGCCGACAATACCATTCGCGTCATTTCTCTAAGAAAGGCACTCTCCCATGAACGAAGGCGCTACGAACAATACCTCCAAAACCGATTGGGCCAGAATTGACGCGATGACGGATGACGATATCGATACGTCAGATATTCCGCCCCTGGGCGAGGATTTTTTTGCCAAAGCAACGCTGCGGATGCCTCAATCCACGGTTTCTGTAGTGGCTGTGCCCGTAGACGCCGAGACCCTAGGCTGGTTTCAAGCCCAAGGAGAAGGTGCAGAACGACACATGGCGGCGGCTTTGAAAATCTATGCCGAAGCCCAAAAGCAAGCAGCCACGCTACATTCAGCATCTTGACGTTGCCCAAGACAACTTCAAGGCAGACAAGCAAGGATTTAGCCCTCAACCACAAAAACGATACGGAACGGATGAGCGATCGCGCGTAGTCTAGGGTGAGGTGACGATGCAGACTCAACGGCGATGGCAAATGAAGAACAGGTCGCTTTGCTAAAACAAGGGACTGAGGTGTGGAATGCCTGGAGAAAGAAAAATCCCGAATCCGAGATAAATCTCATCGGTGTCAACCTCAGCGATGCATTACTGAGATTTGCCAACCTTAGTAACGCTAACCTCGTCAACGCTAATCTCAGCAAAGCTATCCTGAACTGCACTGACCTTAGCCAAGCTGACCTCAGCAATGCTGACCTTAGCAATGCTGACCTTAGTCACGCCGACCTTAAGCACACCAACCTCAGCCACGCCACCCTTAGACATACCAGCCTCATCGGCACCAACCTTAGCGACGCAATCCTCAAATCCGCCAACCTCAGCAAAGCTGACCTAAGCTTCGCCAACCTTAGTAAAGCCGACCTTAGCAACGCCAATCTAGGAAGCGCCAATCTCAGTAACAGTACTCTCACTAATGCCGATCTTAGTAATGCCACCCTCGGCTATGCCAACCTTAGCAGCGCCATCCTAGTTGAGGCCGACCTTAGCAACGCCATTCTCATCGGGTCTCAGGTACTCCATGCCGAGTTCACTCAAGCAACACTCACAGGCGCTTGCATAGCCGACTGGCAAATTAGCAGCTCAACCATCCTCAAAGACGTTAAATGCGACTATGTTTTTCGCACTTACGACGACGAAACTGAACAATTCACAGGTCTTCTCCCTGTCAATCCTGAAAGCGCCTTTGCCCCAGGCGAATTCACCCAACGTTTTCAAATCATCGCTAGTGCCTTGGAAACCATTGATATCACTTTCACCGAGGGCATCGACTGGCAGGCCTTTTTCCAGTCCTTCCAAGATTTGCGAACCAGTCGCCCCGACGAAGACATCTCAATTCAAGGCATGGAGCGCAAGGGCAATGCCTTTGTTGTGCGGTTAGAAGTGCAGGCCGAGGTCAATAAAGCTGCTATTGAGACAGAGGTAAAGCAGCGCTATGCTAATAGGCTAGCTGCGATCGAAGCCCGATATAGAGAAAGATTTCATTTGCAAGGTGCTCATTTAAACGACCTCCGAAGCCTGCTTAAACACGAGCGTAAAGAAAACACGCGATTAAATAGAGCAGTGGAAACATTAGCTCTTGGGCAGCAAAACTTAGTCGATGCTGCAAAAGAGATTCAGGCATTCCGCAATACTTTGGCAGAGACCTACAACACTACAACCGATGCCGGAAAAGAGCAGTTGATGAAAGAACTCGGTAAGGAGGTTGAAAAACATCCCAAATGGCGGCGGGCGCTAAAAGCAGGCGGCATTGAGCTAATCAAAGTGCTGTGTGCGCCCATTGGCGTTCCCCTAGAGATGGCCAGGGTTTATCTCGAAGATGAAGATGCGTAGGGTGCATTCGCGGCCCGTCAACCTCGGCTAGTCGATCCCAAATAGGCCATGCCGCAATGCACCACTTATGGTTTTAGCGGTATCGAGGATCAAGACCCGCGTGGTGCATTGCTGCGCGAATGCACCCTACAGTTGTGCTTTCACCCACTCTCTCACCGATCGCCGCAATGCCAACCGCCCCGCCGATCGCTGCGATTCAATTAGCTGCGGCAGCGCGCGAATATCCAGTGTGGGAAATGATTGGCTTTGCTCTGATGCCTCGTAGCGATCGCTCTCTAGCAGATAAATCGTCAGCGCACCGCTGTCGTAGCACCAGATTTCGGGTACGCCAAGGCGGGCATAGATGGGGAAGCGATCGAGGGATTTGCTAGTGAGATCGACTTCGAGAGCCAGATCTGGGGGCGGGTCGCGCTCTAGATCAAACTCCAGCCTGCCGCGCACCAGCGCCTCGTTTTGGAAGTAAAAACAATTGTCGGGTTCGATGCCTGCCTGCTGAGCCTTGCGCCGCCAGGTAGTGGAGCCGTAGCACTCGTAATCTTGCTCTAGTACCTCGGCTATATCTCCAACAGCAATGCTAATCACCTCCTTAAAATATCCCTGCTCTGTCAGAGGGGCCATAATTTCCAAGAATCCCTTGTCGTAGGCAATACGAGTGCTGCGGTGATTCCCTAGCTCGGCCAAGATAGCTTCGAACTCAGCCCAGCTCACGTCGCGCAGCACCAGGCTCTTGCCCAGGGGTACCTCAATTTGGCGTAGTTCAAGGGTGACCATGGGGGCTTTTACCACTAGAGACAAACAAGATACTCGGCATCGTTAACATCCATTATGGCTAGCTGTAGGGTGCATAACGCTAAGGCGAGGCTCCGCCAACGCGGAGCAATGCACCATTACCACCGATGTCGCAATCGGTGCATTGCGTCCCCAAAGCGGATTCTCGGATAGTTCGCTAAGGTTGACGGGCCGCGAATGCACCCTACGAGTCGGCTGTCTAAGCGGATACGACTGGGTAAAGTGGCTCTTGACCGTTCAAGCGCCAGAGGCTGATACAGAGGGCGGTGGCGATCGCCAGCCACACCAGCGACGGCAAAATCACCCACCCCGCCAGCGGCACCACCCGAAAATAGGCGATCGTCACCACCGCTACCGACAGCAACGGCCCCGCAATCACCGCTGGCACCGCAGCCCCCAGACGACCTTCTACCGTGAAAATCGTATTCCAGGTGTCGCCCAGGCTGAGGTGCACCACGTAGAGAATCAGCGGCCAGCTCAAAAACGTTTGCCCCAGCGCCGACCACACCAGGTAGGCCGAGACCACCCGCAGCACGGCAATACTCATCCACACGATGGGGAAGGCCAGGGGCGGCGGTGCCCAGCCGGGCCGCTGGAGCGACTTGTAGCGTCCGCTGTTGCGCGTGTTGTCGAGCATGGAGAAGAGGCGCGATCGCAGCGTCACAAAGGCAAAAAACGCGCAGGCGATCGCCGTCGTGGCCCAGGGAGCCAATGCGCCCAGGTTGAAGTACCCGAAGGCCACATCCATGGCCCACAGCAGCGCAGTTATGGCCACCACCTGGGCGATCGTTGCGCCGAGGTAGGTCAGCGTAGCTTTCTGATCCCACCTAGGATTTGCTAGATCGGTCTGGATGGTAGTGTCACGGGTGGCTTCGTTGACCCCCATCACTGTATTAACGCCGCTTTTCACAAGTTTCTTACTGCTCATTTGCCTAATAAGAATAGTTCATAGGGACAGCTCTGCTCCCCTCTCCCCCTGGGAGAGGGGCTGGGGGTGAGGGAGGCCGAGGACGCAATATCTACCCCTGATCCTAAACCCTACCCGACGCCGCTACCGATAGAGTAGAGAAGGTCCATGGGCAACGGGGGCGAGAATCGTGGAAAACACAGCACAAAAGCGAGTAGTGGTAGTCGGTGCAGGCTGGGCCGGGTTGGGCTCGGCCTATCACCTGGCGCGGCAGGGCTACGCCGTTACGTTGCTAGAAGCCGGTGCCTACCCCGGCGGGCTGGTGGCGGGCTGGCAAACGCCCCAGGGTCGCGCCGTCGAGGCCGGAATCCACGGCTTTTGGTACCCCTACCGCAATATCTTTGCCCTCACCGACCACCTGGGCATTCAGCCCTTTACCCCATGGACGCGATCGGCGCAGTATTCGCCTCACGGGCTAGAGGTCGAGTCGCCGCTGTTTCAGGCCCAGCCCTACCTGCCCACGCCCCTGGGCACCTTTCTCTACACCGACTTCAAGCGGTTGCCGCTGATCGATCGCCTTTCGGCCCTGCCCCTGCTGCAGGCGCTGATCGACTTCGACAACTCCGACAAGGCCTGGCAAAAGTACGATCGCATCACCGCCCGCGAACTGTTTCGTCAGTATGGCGTGTCGGCGCGCCTTTATCACGAATCCTTTGAGCCGATGCTGCTGGTGGGGCTGTTTGCGCCGGGGGAGCAGTGCTCGGCGGCGGCGGCCCTGGGCATGCTCTACTACTTCATCCTGGCGCACCAGCCCGACTTCGACGTGCGCTGGTGCCGGGGTACCGTGGGGGCGCAGATCTTTCGGCCCTGGACGGAGGCGATCGAGCGGGCGGGGGGCAAGATTCTCGCCAACCACCGGGTGTCGGACGTGATGGTGGAGAACAACCAGATTACTGCCGTAGTCTGCGGCGACGAGGTGTTTGAGGCCGATGCCGTGGTGTTTGCCGTGGGCATCACCGGGCTAAAGAAGATTGTGGAGCAGTCCAAGAGTTTGCGCGATCGCCAGGAGTTTCGCGATATTCGTAACCTGGGGGCGATCGACGTGCTGGCGGCGCGGCTGTGGCTCGATCGCAAGGTCGATATTCCCCTACCCTCCAACGCCTGCTTTGGCTTTCACCCCACCACCGGCTGGACGTTCTTTGACCTCAACGCGCTCCACGACGAGTACCGCGACGAACCCGGCACCGTGGTCGAGGCCGACTACTACCACGCCAACCAGCTTTTAGCGCTGGACGACGACCAGGTGCTAGCCCAGGTGCAGCAGGATCTGGCCGGGTGCATTCCCGCCTTTGGCGAAGCGAAGATTGTAGATCACAGCGTGGTGCGCATTGCCCAGGGGGTAACCCACTTTGCCCCCGGCAGCTACCGCTACCTGCTGCCCGCCACCACCAGCTTCGACAACCTGTTTATGGCGGGCGACTGGATTGTGACGCGCCACGGCTCGTGGTCGCAGGAGAAAGCCTACGTGACCGGGCTAGAGGCGGCGAACCAGGTGATTGCAGCCCTGGGCCAGGGCCAGCCTGCGGAGATCTTGCCCGTGATTCCCGATGAGCCCCATATTCAGGCGCTGCGATCGGTCAATCGCTTGGTGCGGCAGGGGTTGAAGGGGTTACCCAGCTTCTGGCTACCTTAGACAGCTTATAGATTGCAAGGACAATATCGGTACCGATCGCCTCAGCGGCGCACCATCGGGATTACCACGGAAGGCAGATAATTGCTAAATGCGTTCAACAAAACGTTACATTCGGTTACAGTGAACCTAACGTTGACTCTCACGCATTAGGAAGAACACCGATGAATATCCGTGAACAGCTGCCCTTAGAGCAGCAGTTTGAGCTTCAGGTCTTTGAAACTCAGGTGCAAAACCTCTCCCATTCAGATGCTCAGAATCTCCTCGTTGAGCTTCGGGAGTCTATGCTGTATCAGGCCACGACCTTCCGTGAAATCTTGAAAGAGTCTTGGGGCATCGGCAAAGGTATCGATTTCACTCCAGAAGCGTTTGAAGAGTAGCTTGACCTGACTAGAGAGACAAACACAAATGGTCAGTCAGGTAAAATCTCGCTACTGCGGGAGTTTTAGTGATTCGTACTTGAGTCTATATTGGGCCAGCTTAATTGTACTGATTTGGTTCGTTAGCTTAGTAGGCTCGTTGACACTCCTCAGTGCCCAAACTCATATCGTCTACTTGCTCGTAGCCGTAGCGGTAAGAACGTTTTTTCACACAGGTTTGTTTATCGTCACCCACGAGGCTATTCACCACAATATTTCTAGTTCTCGCAAATTTAACGACGCGTTCGGCCATATAGGGTCGTGGTTCTACGCCCTGTTGTTCTACGAGCCACTGGCTAGAAATCACCACCTTCATCATCGCTTTCCCGCTACCGAGCGAGACCCCGACCACCATGGCAAGCAGGCCAAAGGCTTCTGGGCTTGGTATGCCAAATTCATGTCAACGTATCAGGCGGATGGGCAGGTTTGGATATCGTTGACCGGTTTTACCGTGATCTTCGGCATCTTGATAACATGTCAAGTCTCAATAGCTAATATTCTGCTGTTCTGGGTTTTGCCCATGGTGCTCAGCTCTTTTCAGCTGTTCACGTTTGGCATATATCTCCCCCACCGACGTAGTGAAAAGACGCCTGACAATCGCCATTGCGCTAGAAATATTCACGCTTCAGCTTTCTGGTCTTTCATATCCTGCTACCACTTTGGGTACCATCTGGAGCATCATTTGCACCCTCATTTGCCCTGGTATCAACTGCCCCAAGCTTATAGATGTGGCAATCCATAGCTACTAAGCCAAACTAGGCGGGTAACCCTTTGACCTCATGAAGGTGGTGCTTGTTGATGCCATCGAGTGCCAGAATGGAGACGGGGGTTTGCAGCTTGCCTTTCATCGTCAGATCGATCGCCTGCCACCACAGCAAACTCCAGCATTCTTTGCAGAAATTGTTTTGAGCTGTGGTAGTCTGGCCGCATTTGCAGCGAGAGCGTTTGCAGCGAGAATGTACTGACCTGGCCATATCCGTTTCCTTAGCATTACATCAACTTATTCATTCAATTGTGGAAATAGGTAGCCTTCAGCCGCAGGCTCTATAGGGGTAGTTGCGATTCTCTCAAAGGGTAAGTTTGTCGTCGCCTTCGACTACTTCCACAGAAAGAGTTGCGGCTAGCATGACCCAACCATTCTGCCCGTTTGCTCTCCTAAGTAGAAAGCCTTGATTATCGTAGGGTGCGTCATCGCTTGGCGTGACGCACCAAGCCCAGAACTACCGGTGCGTTGGGCTTCGCCACAACACACCCTACAGCAACTACAGCAACATTTAATTAGACGCACCACATCCGATCTGGGAATAATCACATCAATCTCACAAATCCACAATTGATGCCCGATTACCGCAGACATTACATTCCCGGTGGGACTTATTTCATCACCCAGGTCACTTACAAAAGACAGCCCTGGCTTTGCACAGAGCTAGGCAGAACGGCTCTTCGCCATGCGCTTGTGATTACATTCATTACAACCCGGTGCGACATGGGTTGTGTGAGGCTGCTCGGAGTTGGCCGTTTTCAAGTTTTCACAGGTTGGTGCAGGAGAAGGTTTATCCGTTAGATTGGGGTGGCAGTGCAATTGATTATGCTGATGCGCTGGGAGTTTGGGATGTTTGAAGGATGGTTTGGAGGGATAATAGATGAGGTTTTGGTGCGTCACGCTGCGCGATGACAGCACCCTACTAACCGCACAATGTCTACTTCGATCGCAATTTTCGCTCTCGTCTACAAAGGGGCCTAGAGCCATGAAAATTCAATACTTCCCTGATACGGATACGCTATCGATTCGGCTGAATGATGCTCTTAGCACTGAGTCGGAAGAAATTGCGCCGGATGTGGTGGTTGATTTTGACGAGAATGGCGGTGTTGTAGGTTTGGAGATTGACTTGGCTTCATCGAAGGTTGATTTAAAGAGTCTGGACTTGAAAGGGCTACTTATTCCGGAACTGCTCTCAAAGTAGATGTAGGTTTATAGAGCCTTTCTAGACTGCAATTGAGTAAGTTAACTGGAGCGATTGGTCAATGCCAGAGCAGACCTTTGATGTATTTTTGGCCCATAACAGCAACGATAGACCGTTTGTTCAGGAAATCTACAGGAAGCTGCAAAATCGAGGAATTAAACCCTGGCTAGATATTGTAGAGATTGCCCCAGGAGATGTTTTTCTTACAAAAATCCAAGAAGCAATTATTCAAAGTAAAACAGCAGTGATATGTATTGGCTCTACAGGCTTGGGGAAATGGCAAGATCTTGAAGCACAAATATCGATCAATTTGTTTATACAGAAAGGGATGAAAATCATCCCTGTATTACTACCGCCTGTAAAGGCAATACCAAACGAAGCGTTAACCTTACAGCAATTTCGTTTCGTTCAGTTTGAAGAGAGCGTAGAAAATCAACAAGGCCTCGACCTTTTGGAGTGGGGGATTACTGGTGTTAAGCCCAACTCACTCACTAGTTCCTCGTTGAGTTTGCCTGATGCAGAAAAGCGGTCGCCATTTTTAGGCCTTGTTCAGCATTGTGATCCTACCAAAATTCTGTTCATCAAGAATATTAAGGATCCTTCAGGCAGATGGGCCTATTTACTTGAGGGCGTTTTGCCATCCAAGGCTCCGACTTTTGAACTGATGTGGCGCCCAAACGGTCGTGGAGTTGATCGACCCAAGGCAGGAGACTTAATGCTTTTGCATCAGCAAGCAAAAGTTACTCATCTCATTGAGTTTTTAGATGGGAATGTTCGAAAAACAGATGTAGGGAATTTTCGATTAGTTAAAGTAATTTGGATGCTCAAGCATAAAGATTGGCACCTTCTACCTCATCAAAAACAGATTTTGGGCTTTGATCCTAAATATAGGGATGGAAACACTCATTCATTTAGAAGCCCTAACTTCATCAGGTTTAATCAAGCCTGGAAAGATTTGAAGGATTTTCAATACAACCTGGTGGAGCATTTAGCTGAACTTAGTTCGGCTGATCGGTAGGCTCTTGACTTTTGTGGCTACTGGTAATTAAGAGCTTCGTCCAAGCTCGACTGTGCTAACGTCGAGGCTGTTTGCGATAATACGTCTAGCAATTGCCCTCTCCTTCCGTATGGCTCACATCACCTTACAGCTTTCAGACAACTTGGCGGAGCGGTTAGCCCCCTTCCGCGATCGCTTGCCCGAACTGCTTGAGCGGGGTCTGCGAGACCTGCTCAACGATAGCCGCACTGAGAACGGACTGGATGCTGAAGCCATCATTGCTTTACTGGCGAGGCAGCCGACGCCAGAGCAAATTCTAGGTATTCAGCCTTCTGCAACACTGCAAAGCCGAGTCAGCGAGCTGCTGGCTGCAAGCAAGGCTGGTACTTTAGCCTCAAAGGAAGAAGCTGAGCTAGAACGGTATTTAACCATTGAGCATTTAGTCCGCCTGGCCAAAGCTCATGCTTACGGTCAATTGCAAAAAAGTGCATGAGCTACGTCTCAGCTGCCCTCAGACAACTGGTAACCCAACGTGCTGGTAACCGTTGTGAATATTGCTTGTTTCCTCAGAAAGCAACCTTGTTTACATTTGAAATGGAGCACATTGTCGCTGAAAAGCATGGTGGTGCTACGTTGGCAGATAACCTGGCGTTGGCTTGTCCTTACTGCAATCGGGCAAAAGGAACCGATTTAGGCTCCATCGATCCTGTAACAAACAAGCTGACTCCGTTTTTTAATCCCAGAACTCAGCAATGGCAAGACCACTTTCAGCTCAGTGATAAAGCCGAGATTGTACCGCTAACTCCGGAAGGAAGAGTGACCACTCATATTCTGCAACTAAACGATTCTGAGCGACGGTTGGAGCGTCAGCAGCTTTTCATCGCCAAGCAATATCCTGGCTAAACGTTCAGGATTTTGGGAAAAGCTAAAACCTTGCCCACTAGGTGGCTAAATGGGCAAGGCCTGCTTTGTTTTTGGGGTTTAACCTATCTGTCGGTACCGCAGCAGGTAGCTAAACACTTCGCCCTGCTCTGGGGTGATCAAAATTCCTGATTCTGGGATGGTGAATAGGCGGCTCCACTCCAGGCGCTCGGCGTACTGGAGCAGATGCAGGTGGTTGATCGCGCCCTGCACTCCCTCTGGTGAGCCAATGACCAGGTGGCGCAATCGTTCGCGCCCTGGCTGTGGGTTGGGAGCAGTCAAGCGCGAGGGATTTAGATCCCCGAGTTCTTGAAGAACTCGGGGATCTTGACGAGTTAAACACAACATGAGGGATTCCTCCAAAGAGATGGATGGGCAGGAAACCCCCAAAAACTTGGCCGCCCCAGACATGTGCAGTTCAGGGCGGCCAGGTATGATCAACCTTAGCCTCCGAGACTGGTAGGTCAGTCGACGGGGTTAGCCGCTGGTTGGTGTCCCCACACCTTCCAGTGGCGCTTGACCAAATTTTTGGGAAGACAAGCTGCACGCACACAGCTATAGCCGAGTAATGTAAGCGATCGCGCCACCCAGCGCAAGTAAGAATTGTTACACTCTTAGCTTCCGGTCATCGTATTCTACGCTGAGTAGTCTCTGAGCTTAGTCGAGCAGTCTTTGAGAGTAGTCAGAAAGTCTTTGGAAGTGGCCGGAGAGTTGCTGTAGGTTGAGTGAAATGTAATGGAACCCAACCCCAGAGCTAATTTTGTTGGGTTTTGCTGGCGCGCCACCCAGCCTACGCTTCAAGGCTTGACAGACTACGGTACAAGCAAGAAGCTCGACACCGTAAGTGGTGCATGGTGGCCCAGAACGCGAGACGGGGAGTAGCACGAGGACGCTAAGGCCAGGAATGCACCCTACGGATGCAGGGGTTTTTAGGTTATGGAGACCGGGACGGGGACCAATTTGCCAGCCCAGCGATGGCGACCGTAGCGGTTGAGTAGCGGTTTGCGTCGTCGCTGCTTGGGCGGCCCGGTGAGAATGGCCAGGCTGTAGACCACCAGGTAAACGCCAGCCCAAATGCTGTAGGCGTGGATAGATACGCTCAGCTCGGGGCCATCGTAGTGGCGCATGAGCGTGGTCGATAGGTCGATCAAATAAATGCCAAAAATGGCCCAGCGAATAAACGGAAAACACTTTCTAGCCAGGGGATAGCGGGCAGAACCGATAAAGAAGACCGGATATTGCAGATACATCAGCAAAAAGAACGCCATAGCGAAGACTATGCCGATCGCCGCCAACAGCGCGTAGTTTTCCCCTAACGAGTCGAGGGTGATGCCAAGAGCCAACAGCATGGCCGCAGTAACATTGATCATCGCTATCCCTTAAACAATCACTGGTTTATGTCAGAAAGTGTTCTAGGGGCTAGAGTTCCCCAACCGAGAAATAGTTTAGTCAACCCAGAAAAGTTTGTAGATTTGCTGCAAAGCTGACCCAGTGACCGCGATTTGCGAAGCGTATAGCCTGCGGCATCCCAGAAACGGGAACCGACTAGAAACGAGTATCCGTTCCGGAATCGCCGCGATCGCCGCTGTAGTCTTGGAAGTGGGTATGCCGAGAGCTACCCCATCCAGTCAGCGCCAAGTATGAGCACCAGGGAGGTGACCTATGGCTGAGTCGGTATTAGAAGGCAACGTAATTCTTTTCTGGCAAGGCTAGGCGGCACCTCTGGTGGGTTGACCGCATGAAGCCTTGCCCTACGTAGGCTTCATTTGAGGAAAAACCCTTGAATTTACACAATTTAGGCGGGTGGAGTGCCACCTGCGATCGCGCGTTTGCCCCCTGGGCAGAGGCCGGGTTTGAGGCGGGTCGAGTGGCGCTAGAGCAGCGGGGCGCTTACCAACTCTTGACCCCAACGGGCGAACTTTCGGCAGAGGTAACTGGGCAATTTTGCCACCAGGCCGAGAGCGAGCAGGCGTTTCCGGCGGTGGGTGACTGGGTGGCGTTTCATCGCGGCGACCCGGCCACCATTCATGCGGTGCTGCCCCGCCACAGCGCGTTTGTGCGCAAGGTGGCGGGCGGCAAAACCGAGGGTCAGGTGGTGGCCGCCAATGTGGATACGGTGTTTTTGGTGACGGGGCTCGACGGCGACTTTAACCTGCGCCGCATCGAGCGCTACCTGGTGGCGGCCTGGGAGAGCCGGGCAAACCCGGTGATCGTGCTGAATAAGGCCGATACCTGTGACGACTTGGGCGATCGCCTCGCTCAGGTCGAATCGATTGCCATTGGCGTCCCCATTCACGCCGTTAGCGCCGCTACGGGGGCCGGGCTAGAGCAGCTCATCCCCTACCTGGGGCTGGGGCAAACCGTGGCGCTGATTGGCTCGTCGGGGGTGGGCAAGTCGACGCTGACCAACCACTTTCTCGGCATTCAGCACCAAGCCACCCAGGCCGTGCGGGCCGACGACAGTCGGGGGCGGCACACCACCACCGGGCGGCACCTGCTGCCCCTGCCCTCGGGGGCGCTGCTGATCGACACGCCGGGCATGCGGGAACTGCAGCTGTGGACAACCAGCGCGGGGCTGGAGGCCACCTTTGCCGACATTGAGGCTCTAGCGGCAGACTGCCGGTTTCGCGACTGTCGGCATCAGGGCGAGCCAGGCTGCGCGGTGGAAGAGGCGATCGCGGCAGGCGATTTAGAGTGCGATCGCCTGCACAGCTACCACAAGCTCCAGCGCGAGCAGCAGTGGATTGAGCAGCGCCAGGATGCCCGCGCCAGCCTCAACAGCAAGCGCCGATGGAAGACGATTCACAAAGCAATGCGCGATCGCCCCAAACGGTAGCAAAAAGTCACCCCACCTGAGAGAGATTTTTTTGGTGCAGTAATTGGTAAATTACCAATTACTGCACCAAAAAACGGCATCACAGTTTATTTTTGTGAATCAACTTTCTACACCCTGGCTCTTTCTTTTTAAGATGAGAGTTGTCGACTAAAAATGGGCATTGCCTCCCAAAAGAAATCTGAATATTTTTAGATTTCTGGAGTTTAGCTTTGGTTAATTCACGCTTAATTATCCAGCCGTATTGCCTCCAAAGTCGAGGCAATGCCTGCGTCGCCTCAATGTTCGCCTTTCGCTAAAGCGACGGCCACAGGCCTTATCAAACAAGATCAACGGTCAATATATCTATCCTTTGGCCGATTGACGTTGATTTGGCTTTGACATTTTCGTACGGCTTGTAGCGGCTACTCAAATTTAGTTTTCCGTAGCATTTTAGACCGCCACAACGCTTGGGCATCACCATACAGGACTTTCAAAAATGTCTACCTTTTCATTGCTGTTCATTGCGGTATTGGGCATTGCCCTGCTGCTTTTTTTAGTTATTGTGCTGCGGCTGCAGGCGTTTTTGGCGCTGCTGCTGGTGAGCTTTTTTGTCGCTATCATTGGCGGCATTCCCCCAGCAGAAATTGCCCAGGTGATTCAGGAGGGGATGGGCAATACCCTGGGCTACATTGCCATTGTGATCGCACTGGGGGCTATGTTTGGCGAGATTCTGCAGGTTTCTGGTGGAGCCGAGCAGATTGCCAACTCCCTGGTGAAAAAGTTTGGCCAAGACAACGCCCAGTGGGCCCTGGGCCTGGCCGGGCTGGTGATTGCCATTCCGGTCTTTTTTGATGTAGCGCTGATTTTGTCCATTCCGCTGGTGTACAGCCTGGGTCGGCGGACGGGGCGATCGCTACTGTACTACGCCATTCCATTGGTGGCGGGTATTGCGGTGGGGCACTCGTTCATTCCGCCGACGCCGGGGCCGGTGGCAGTGGCCTCGCTGCTGGGGGCCGACCTGGGCTGGGTGATTTTGATGGGTCTGGTCGCAGGCATTCCGGCGATGGCGATCGGCGGCGTGTACTTTGGCAAAAAGATCGCGGGCAAAATTCACCTCAATGTGCCTGCCGAAATGGAAGAGGCCGCGCCGCCGCCCCAGGGCACTCCGCTGAAAGAGCTGCCCAGCTTTGCCATGGTGATGACGCTGGTGGCGATTCCTCTAGTGCTGATTTTGCTCAACACCGTGCTGGGGGTAACGCTGCCTGAGGGTAACCCCGTGCGCAACTGGGCCGCTTTCATCGGCCATCCGTTCACGGCGCTGACGATTGTAACGCTGCTGTCGTTCTATTTCTTGGGCACGCTGCGCGGCTACACCCGCAACGACATTCAGCGCATTGCTACCAAGTCCTTTGAGCCGATCGGGCTGATCATTCTGGTCACCGGGGCCGGTGGCGTGTTTGGCCGCACCCTGATTGCGACCGGCGTTGGCGAAGCGCTGGCTGGGGCCATGGCCGCCTCCAACCTGCCAATTATTCTGCTGGCTTTTTTGATCGCGACGGTGGTGCGGGTGAGCCAGGGTTCAGCTACGGTGTCGATGGTGACGGCGGCGGGCCTGGTGGCCCCAGCGGTGACGGCGGCCAACTATTCGGCCCCGATGGTAGGGGCGATTACCATTGCGATCGCATCTGGGGCCACGGTGCTCTCCCACGTCAACGACTCGGGCTTTTGGCTGGTGGGTAAATTTCTGGGCATGACTGAGAAACAAACCCTGCAATCTTGGACGGTGATGGAGACCATCATTGGCGTTGTGGGCCTGATCATTATGCTAATTGTGGGACTCTTTTTATAATGACAGGCACCGCAATGGCCGAGCAAAACTACATCATCGGGGTCGATATTGGCACCACTAGCACCAAGTCGGTACTGTTTACCGAAACGGGTAAAGTCGTGGGCAAAGCCCTGGTCACCTACCCCCTCTACACCCCCGATGTCGCCACCGCCGAGCAGGATCCGGAGGAGATTTTTGCCGCCGTGATCAAGACGGTGCACGGGGTGATGGATGCCTACGTGCTCAACCCGTCGCAGGTGCTGGGGCTGTGCTTTAGCTCGGCCATGCACAGCCTCATTTTGGTGGATAAAGACGGCGAACCGATTAGCCGCAGCATTACCTGGGCCGACAACCGCAGCACCGGCTGGGACAAGCGCATCAAGGCCGACATGGATGGCCACGCGGTTTATCGGCGCACGGGCACCCCCATTCACCCCATGTCGCCCCTGGTCAAGCTGGCCTGGCTGCGCCACGAGCAGCCCGAGCTGTTTCAGCGGGCGGCCCGGTTTATTTCAATCAAAGAGTACGTGTTTTATCGGCTGTTGGGGCGCTACGTGGTCGACCACTCCATTGCCACAGCGATGGGGCTGCTCAATTTAGAAACGCTGAACTGGGATCAGGGCGCGCTGGCGATCGCCGGAGTTGACCCCAGCCAGCTCTCTGAACTGGTGCCGACCACTACCGTTCTCAAGGGGCTAAAGCCTGCCATGGCCGAGGCGATGGGCCTGCGGGCCGAGACGCCGATCATTGCTGGGGCCAGCGATGGCGTGCTGTCAAACCTGGGGGTGGGGGCGATCGCCCCTGGTCTGGTGGCGGTCACGGTGGGCACCAGCGGCGCGGTGCGGGCGGTGGTCGATCGCCCCGTCACCGACCCCCAGGAGCGGCTGTTTTGCTACCCTCTGACCGAGCACCAGTGGGTGATTGGCGGCGCGGTCAACAATGGTGGCATTGCCCTGCGCTGGGTGCGCGATCAGCTGGCCGACGCCGAGGTGGCCACCGCCAAGCGCCTGGGCCAGGATGTTTACAGCCTGCTGACCAAGATGGCGGCGGCGGTGTCCCCCGGCTCAGAGGGACTGCTGTTTCACCCCTACCTGATGGGCGAGCGATCGCCCCTGTGGAATGCCAACGCGCGGGCCTCGTTCTTTGGCCTCAGCGTCAAGCACACCAAGTCGCACCTGGTGCGGGCGGTGCTGGAGGGCATTGTCTACAACCTCTACCTGGTGCTGAAGGCGCTGGAAGATTTTGCTGGCCCCGCAACGCTGATTCAGGCCACGGGTGGGTTCGCTGAGTCGCCCCTGTGGCGGCAGATGATGGCCGACATTTTCAACCGCGAGGTGACGATTCCCGAGCACTACGAAAGCTCCTGCCTGGGGGCCGCCGTCCTGGGGCTGCACGGCCTGGGCCGGGTGCCATCGCTTGAAATGGTCAGCACCATGATTGGCGCAACCTATCGCCACCAGCCCATCCCCGAAAACGTGACGGTCTATAAGAAAGTATTGCCAATATTCGAGCGCCTGACCGAGGTATTTGCGCGAGAATACGACGCGATCGCCGCCCTCCAAGCCGAGCTCAGCGACATCGACTTACCCTAAATGTAGGGCGGGCACTGCCCACCACCCCCCAAATGCAGTCACTAATCTCCTGTTTCGCCAACCGGTGGCCAACTTATTGGCCGCGCTTTTGTCGCTCGATCACAAACCGCCGCCGCTCTGCCGGAGGCAGAGATTGATAGTCGCCATAGAAACAACTAAAGCGCCGAAACTGATTTATTGCACTTTGCAGGTGCTGGTTCCAGCCCTGGGGGGTATGAACCGTTTTAGAAACGTGATCGGCTCTAAGCATGACGGCTCCTTTCATATTGTGGTGTGACCATGTTTTGCCAAGCGATTCTGGAACGGATACTCGTTTCGAGTCGATTCCAGAACGCTTCGCGAACCGCGCAATCCAGCCACCCCCAATGCCTCACAGGTGGGCAGCAGGGGCAACAAGTTTGAGAATGGCGATCATCTTCGGACTTCTCAGCAAGCCCTGGAGAGGAACGCCGATCGTTTGGGTAAAAACCGCGATTGCTGGATTCGATTTGGAGTTTAGACTAAGGCAAGTTTCCCCTCGGTGGTCAGAGGGTAGAACGATAGAGCAATTAAGGGTAACGAGCCA
>PYGV01000303.1 GCA_003022385.1 filamentous cyanobacterium CCP3
TTAAACTTACACAGGAAAGTTTATCAAGACTTTATTATAAATAAGAAAATTCGGAAGAATCTGAAAGGACTAGCCCCAAAGACAGTTAGTTCTGTTAGAAAATGAGAATCATCACTAAACTTTTGTTATTCTAAAAGAACCTTAGAAAATTAAAGACCCTATGAACTTAGAAATTGAAAGAGAGTTACCAGCACTCATCGCCGATACAGGGTTGATGTTTTCTTACCCTAGTGCCTTAGCAGATTTATACCATCCAGCAGTTGAGCAAGTACTTTTACCTGAGCTGGTATTTCCTGCTAAAACAATTAAGATTAGAGTTGCCACCGGATACACTGGCGAGAGGAAAAACAATTCTCTTAAGTATCAAATCTATAACAAAGTCACCAAATTATTAAAAGAAGAACCGACTTTAAGCCTTGCAGATAACTTTATTTTTGATGCCAGACAAGATACCGATGTAAATCCAGCCCACGTTCTTCGGGTGGCGATCGTAATTCTGCTCATATCGGAAACCCTATCAAAGCGTCTGGGCCAACCTGCTAAGATAACGGTCGTCCTGCGAGCAAGAGCTTCAAACTTAGCCAAGCAAATGTATGAAACCCTTGATATTCCTACAGTTTGCACTGACGGAAAAGTTTTTGGCGACATCATTGTTAATTGTGAACAATTGATATTTCAAAATTGCTTTCAGCTTTCGCCTAGTCTTCTAAACTTTGAATTTAAGGGCTACCAGAAAGATACTCCAGAACGAGTTTTCATTCCTCGTAGGGGTGCTCGAAGCCTAATCAATAACGACGAAGTCATCGAATTGCTTGAAGCAAAAGGCTTTAAGACTATCTATTTTGAAGACTTAACTGTTCCTGAAGAGTGGTCCATTGCTCGCAACGCAAAAGTCGCGATCACTGTTCATGGAGCTGGTTCATACCATCTACTTTTTAATCGAGTTAGCCTAGATAATATGGATCATGGGGAAAGATTCAAATTCATCGATATCTTTTCCCCTTATTTCACCTTGCCGTCTGCTAGTCGAGAACTAGCGGCTTCGGTAGGCGGCAGGTGGTCTGCCGTGCGTGGCCAAATTACTCCTGAGGGTCTGCAAGCTATTGACTTTAGCGGCAAGCAATTAAATCCACTAATGTCTCCTGTCAAAGACCCTTTCAAAGTAGATTTAAAGTGCCTGGAAATGGCACTAAATCATCTCGAAGTTCATTAATTCAGGATTTCTTGTTATTGACTTTAATTACAACAATTAAGTAGTTTAAGATTAGGAACCTAAAGCACCTCGACCTTTAGCTAAATTTATTGGCAAAAAACCTCAATACGTGTATTTTATTGACACCAGTAGCTTATTCTACTGGTGCTGAGGGTTGCTCTGATTCGGCCGTACGAGACTGTAGCAATGCCTCGCGGCTTATGCAGTTTTGGCTGTTGTAATCTACTTCTACAACAATTTCATAGCGAGTGTTGATGTCTATTGGACTTTCATCTTCTGTGCCTGCCTGTTGCTGAAGGTCTTGTAGAGCTTGTTCAGCAGCTTGGTTAAGAAATGGATAGCCCGTACTCTTAAGTACTGCAGTCCAAAGTTTGAGGCCAGCAGTGTCATCGGGGACGGCAACGACACCTAGCAGTCCATCAGCAGGCTCAGGCTCTAGGCACAACCGACCGCTATAGGGCACTTCAATCGTTAGAGGCTCAGGAGCTTCAGTAACGGTATCGCCTAGCCTATTTTTGACAGCTTGTAGCCAGGCTGCTTTAGCCGTTTCTACCTCTGCTGCGCTGGTTTGGTCATCGCTGAATTCAACCCGAGCCAGAAGATCACTGGCTTGCTCCGTATCATCTGAGGCGTTGGAGGGAGAGGGATTAAGCGCGGCCGAAGGCGTACTGCTAGCGGTATTAGCTTGAGCATTATCTTGGCGTAGCGCTAAGTCAGCGGCTCCAGGGGCATTAGCCCCTTCTGGAGCAGCAGCTGTAGGAGTCGATGCCGTTTGGGGCGTAGACCCTTGGGTAGGCGTTTGGGGTCGCCGTCCCAAGACATTGCTGTTGGGGATAGAGGGTAGGGTAGAACGCCGGGGTGACAGCCTGATTGTGGAACGTCCGGGCGCTGTATAAGGAGAAATACCGGTTGGAAAGGAGGAAGAGGGTAACTGAGGCGTTGGTATTTTTATGGATGCACCAAATGAGCCAGGCTCTAGGGGTAAGCTATCGCCCGAGGGTGGAAAGAGGCTAAATAAATCGTCGTCGCTACTGGGAAATAGCGAAGAGGGGGCAGAAAAATCTGGGAGACGGTTCTGCTCTTCGGCAGTGAGCTCAATTAGTGGGACTCGACGCTCTTCTAACTCTGGGTCGCTGCCTCCTAGGGCAGTCATGTTGAGGCTAGAGAAAGAGGGGCCGGCCGCAAATAGTACACCATGAAAGCCCAGCGACACAATGGCCGCAATCCACTGAGGGTGGCGAATAGTAGTGAGTAACTGGCTGAGCCTAGGTGCAGTAAATGGATTCATTGCGATCGCGCGCCTGCTGTAGACGTAGGGTGTTGACTTGACCTCGTAGGTCTGAGTTCCTGCTCTTTTCTAGGGTAGCGGATTTACTCCCGACCTAATGACCATCAGAGAGAAGTAGGGTAAATCGAGATCGGGGTAAGGCGTAAGCGGGCGATAGACAACCTGATCGGGCTGGGTGGCGTTGACGATAACCCAGCTTTGCTCCAGCAGCTGCCGCTGTTTTAGGAGCGTCCATACTTGGTCATATACCGACCCTACCTTGAGCAGTACGACCACATCAGCCCAGCTTAAAGCCGACTTAAGGTCGGCAAGAGCGTAGAGAGCTGGTAGCACCACAAGCCTGTCGGACTGCACAGTCAGGGGCAGTCCCAGAGCGCTGACCGCCGCCATGGGTGAGCAGATGCCTGGAACACGATGAATTTTTGCCGCCGGGTAGCGCCGCTCTAGATCGAGGGCCAAATAATTAAAGGTGCCGTAAAAGCTCAGATCTCCTTCGCAGGCAAACACGACATTTTGGCCCTGGCTGAGGCGCTGCCAGATGCGATCGCCTGCCTGCCGCCAAGCCTCAGAAAGCTGATATTGGTCGAGAACGTAGGGAAAATTTAGAGGCAGCAGCTGCTGCTGGCCTAAATGCGGTGTGATAATGCGTTGCGCTAATCCTGGTTGGCCATTGCGCCCCTGGGGAAAGGCCACGACATCAGCACTTTGGAGGCACTTGAGGGCCTTGAGGGTAAGCAGGTCAGGGTCGCCTGGGCCAACGCCGATCCCGGTTAGGGTACCTGGATGAGAGGGAGGAGCAGAGGTAGACGCCATAGGACGATATGAAGATAACGCTAAACCGTTGGCACAGCCGTAGCTGAGCCACTCACTTAGCTTAGGGGGGAAATGCCGGGCATTAGGCTGTAGTGCGATCGCAAGCGGTTGATTTAAGCGTCAGCGGCGGCTGTAGAGCCATCTTTAGGTCCATCTGGGGCTGGCTCTGTCAAATTTTGGGCAATAGCCCCGTTGACAGCCCCGTTGGGAGAAGTCGCCACATGATCGGGGAAAACTGCAGCCATAGCCTCAGCCTTAGGCCGTGGTGGAGGCAGTTCGCGCGGAATTGCCTCTACAGCCGGTACGGTTTCTAAGGTCAGGCGGGTGGGCTGAATGCCGCCAGCTAACTGCTTGAGCAACTTGGGTTTAGAGTCGTGCCACAGGTAAATGATGCGATCGCCTGGTTCCCAGGCGTCTTTGCCCAGCATCACCCGCAGCGCATCACCTCGCTCAACCAGCAGAGGCACCATGCTACCGCTTTGGATGAGTGAGGCTAGATGGGCCTTTTGAAAGTCAACGTTCTCTTGCCGCACTTGGGTTTCACCCAGGCGTACCTCGCCGTCATTGAGATACGTATTCCACTGCTTTAGAGACAGCTGAGGGGTTTGAGCGCCCTTGAGCTGTCCCTTATTGGGCAGGTCACCCAAATTTTTATCTTGAGGTATTACAGCTATCACCCGCGCGGGCTGAAACTCCTCCAGCGCACGCTGGGCTACCACAGCATTGACCTCGCCATTTTTGGTCATGGCCAAAAAAGTGCCGGCTTTACCCAATCCAGCTTTGTCGAGGGCATCGTGATCGAGGGCGCTGCTGATCAACAGCTCAATGCCCTCCTTCTCAGCCGCTGCACCTGTAGATTCATTGGTGTCGACGATGACCACCGGGTCGCCGTACTCTTTGATTAAACGGGCAATTAACAAGCTCAAGGGGCTGCATCCGACAATTACTGCACCCACAGCGTCAGCTTTGGTAATGCCAAGCCAGCGGGCCACTAGCCGTGCCGTCAGTCCCTGCACCAGTACGGTCAAGATAATCGTGAGAAACACCAGGGCCTTAATAGCGTCGCCGCCGCTAATGCCTCGCTCGGTAAGCAAAATGGCAAACAGGGATGCCACCGAAGCAGAAACAATGCCCCGTGGAGCTACCCAGCCCAAAAAGAGCTTCTGTCGCCAATTTAGGTCGCTGGAGCGAGTACACAGCCAAATATTGATGGGGCGGACTACGACCATCAGCACCAGTACGGTCAATACGGCCCCTCGGCCCAGGGCAAACACACTGGCGATCGACAGGTCAGCGGCTAGGAGAATAAACAGAACCGATACCGCCAGTACGGTCAGCTGCCCCTTAAATCGGCGCAGCAGCCGCTCGTCGGGCACCGACAGCCAGCGCACCACCATGCCCGCCACCACAGTAGCCATCAGCCCTGACTCACTGCGAATGCTCTGGGCTAACCCAAACAGCCCCCACAGCCCTGCTAACACCACAAGATTGCGGAGATCTTCGCCTAGAAAGTTGGCTCGCTTGAGCAAAAGGCCGATCAACCCACCGCCCACTACGCCAATTAAAGTGCCGATGCCCAGCCGCAGGATTAGCCCTCCAACCACGGTGGTTGGGTCAGCGTCGCCATTGAGAATGATGTCGAGCACCACCACAGCGAGAATAGCCCCAACCGGGTCAATGAGCACCCCTTCCCCTTCGAGCAGGGTGGCGACCTTGCGATCGACCTCCACCTGGCGCAGCAGGGGGCTGATCACTGTGGGTCCCGTAACCACCACTAGAGAGGCGTAGAGAAAGGCCAGGGACCAGGGAAATTCTCCCAGCCAGTGGGCCGCCATGCCGCCACCGATGAGGGTAATAAAAATGCCAACAGTCACCAGATTGCGCAGGCTGTTTGACACCTGACCCAGTTCGCTAAGCTCCAGGCTGAGCCCCCCCTCAAACAGAATGAGCGCTACGCTGAGAGCCACAATGACCTCTAGCCCCACCCCTAAATCTTGGGGATGGAGCAGCCCAATGCCGTCTGGCCCCAGGCCAATGCCAAACAGCAGTAGAAAAATGATGCTGGGAACTCTGGCAATTTCTCCAGCCACCTGGGCTGCGACTCCGGCCAACACCGTAAGCACAATTTGTAGGGTGAGGGCAAAGGAAGTATCCATAGGCGTATAGGGTAACACCCCTACTGTGGCAGACTAGGGAAATTATCGCCACGGTAGGGGTGAGCGCTCAAGGACGCAACAGTAGGTAATACAAGCGACCTGAGGTGTTAATGCGCCCGGCTAGCTCTCCGGCCTGGGGTCCAGTCCCCACGAATAGGTCAACTCGCCCCGGACCAAGAATAGCGCCTCCGGTGTCTTGGTCGAGCACCAGGCGGGTAGTGAGCTGGTTGTTCCAAATGCCCTCGGCGGTTGGCTGAGGTAACGGAACCTGGATGACCGCTGCTGCCCCTGGGGGCAGCAGCGACTTGTCAGTGGCGATCGAGTACTCTGCCGTGACCGGGACGCTGAGGCTGCCCGTCGGTGGCCCACCACCACCCTCGCGAAAGAAAATAAACCGCTCGTTTTGGGGCAGGTATCGGTCTAGGTCCTCGGGATAGGCCTCAAAATAGGCGATCAAATTGGGCAGCGACAGGTTTTCTGGATCAATTTTGCCGTCGTTGACCAGGGCACGACCAATGCTGGTGTAGGGGTATTCGGTGCGGCCCGCGTAGCCTACCGACATCGTTTGACCATTGGTGAGCTGGAGCTGAGCTGATCCCTGCACCTGCACCAAAAATGCCTCTAGACGGCTGGCCAGCCACACCAGCTCCAGCCCCGCCAGGGGACCCCAACTACCGGCCAACCCGTCTGCCCCCTCAAGCTCTAAGCGGGTGGGGTGG
>PYGV01000054.1 GCA_003022385.1 filamentous cyanobacterium CCP3
GCGAGGGGTCGGGGCTGTAGGTGGCCTCACAGAGAACCCACAGGCGCGAAATTGTGGTGTCGTTGCCGCCATCGCCATCGCTATTGACCTGGGCGGGGTCGCCATCGAGGGCAATCGCCATCCGGTGCAGGTGGGCGGTGCCGGGAATCGCCTTGATGCTGACCCACACCCCCACGTCCAGACTGCTGAGGGTTTCGCTCAGGTACCAGGCGATCGCCTCCGGGTCGCCCTTGCGGGCCAGGCTCAGGTTCGAGAGCACGATCGCGCCGTGGCCGCCCTCGCCCCCAAGCGATAGCTCGGGCTGGCCCTGGGTGTACTGCGCCAGTAGCGACTGGGTGGCTTTCATGTCGGCTTCATCCTGGTTTTCCAGCACTAGCTGGGCCAGATGGCGCTCCAGTCGATTGAGATAGATCGGTGCCGTCCAGTCAGGGGTGGGGTTGCCCGTCAGGCGGCTGTAGACGTAGAGCTGATAGACCTGCGGGTAGTGCTGGCGCACCAGCTCATCCCCGCCGTCAAGCAGCGATCGCACCAGCTTGAGCAGCACTACTGACTGCTCCAGCGGCGCCGGGGTCTCGCACAGCACGTGGAGAATGTTGCCCCTCAGCTTGATGTGCAGCTCGGCCTCGGGCAACCCCATAGCCTCTCGGAGCCAGCTGAGCACATTGGCCGCTGGCGAATTGGGGCTAAAGGTCGGGTGTGATAGAGACACAGTCATAGGAGGTCAGGGTAACAGCGAAGCCAAGGCCATGTTCCCAGGGATGATTGTGCCGGAGGGCGGCGCAGTCGGTTTAATTTATACCAACTCCAGCGCCAATCAGGCGATTTCTTGAGAAGCAATTTTCAAAAACTTAGCTACTCGCCCGCACAATAGCCAAAATGCCTCCAATAAAACCCCTCGCTCCGCCTGGCCGGGCTGAGGCCACATTTACTATATTAAGGATCAAATGTGCCAATGGTGGCCCCCAGAGGGCAACGGCTCCTAGGCTATGGTTTTAGGGCGTCGACACCGTTGGGCCAGGCCTGCGTTCAGCTCCGGTTTCTTCTCACTGTTGCCCTCCTATGACACCGTCTAGCTCCTCCGTTGCCCCAGCGGCTCGCCTTTCTACCGAAGTGCTGGTTAGTCTGCTGGTCCCCCCTGTGCTGATCGGCATTGCGGTTGGCCGCGCCCTGGCCGATGGCCTTACCCAGGCGGGGTTATCCAGCGAGCAGGTCTTTGCCGGAGAGCGGCTTCCCAACCTGAATATGCCGCCTACCTCGCCCCATCCCCCCACGCCTGCGACGGACTAGTTCTCGGCGGCGACAGACGGCCAGGCCCACACCCAGATACTTGGCCCCGCTACCCTCAGCCAAATTTGCCAGTTTTCGGCCAGCCGATACAGGCCCTTAACCCCTCCAATCCATCCCTGGTAAAATTCATAAAACCCTTATCAGCAAACGGCTCAGCGTTCTAGCTCAGCGCTGGTGCCGCTGTAACGTTTTCAATTTGTTCATCTATATAAACTTCTTCAGACTAGGGTAATCCTATAGAATCTTTGCGATATCCCCGTTCTCTCTGCCTGTTATACCCATGAGTTCTACGCTCCACTCCTCCGGGGATACCCGGCCCGCAGCTGAAGCCGACCTGTCTAGCCCTCCTGCCACGGTGGATGATCAGCCCTCCCGGCAGGACCTGCTGCTGCGCCATCGGTTGCGAGTGGTCGAAGACCTGTGGGAAAACGTGCTGGAGCACGCCTGCGGCCCCGAGCTTCTGAAACTGCTGCAGCAGCTGCGGCAGATGTGCTCCCCCGAGGGCCAGGCGCCCACCGCCGCCGAGGCGCGGGTCAAGGCCGTTGTCGAGGTGGTCGAAGCGCTCGATCTCGAAGACGCCATTCGGGCCTCGCGAGCCTTTGCCCTCTACTTTCAGCTGATCAATATTGTCGAGCAGCACTACGAGCAGCGGGGGCAGCAGCAGCAGTACCGGGCCGCCTACGAAACCTCAGAACTGGCTCAGCGGGCGGGCCAGTCGTTCTTTGGCTCAGCCAACGGCAGCGACGGGGAACCAGCGAGCAACCTGTTCCAGGCCGATCTGCTCAGCCGCAGCGTGGCCGATGCCCCCGGCGGTCGCAAAGAGGCGGGCACCTTCCACTGGCTATTTCCGACGCTCAAGCGGCTCAACGTGCCGCCCCAGGTGATTCAAAACCTGATCGACCAGCTCGACGTGCGCCTGGTATTTACGGCCCACCCCACCGAGATTGTGCGCCACACCATCCGCGACAAGCAGCGCCGCATCGCCAGCATTTTGCGCCAGATGGATCACGCTGAGGAAAGTGCCCAGGGTTTGGGGCTAGCCTCCTCCTGGGAAATGGAGGAACTCAAGGAGCAGCTGACCGAGGAGATTCGCCTCTGGTGGCGCACCGATGAGCTGCACCAGTTTAAGCCCTCGGTGCTCGACGAGGTCGACTACACCCTGCACTATTTTCAGGTGGTGCTGTTCGAAGCGCTGCCCCAGCTGTATCAGCGCTTCGATCGCGCGATCGCCACCACTTTCCCCGAGCTAGACCCGCCCCGCCATCGCTTCTGCCGGTTTGGCTCCTGGGTAGGGGCCGATCGCGACGGCAACCCCTCCGTCACCCCCGAAGTCACCTGGAAGACCGCCTGCTACCAGCGCAACCTGGTGCTCAGCAAGTACATTGCCTCGGTTGAGCGCCTAGTCGATTTGCTTAGCCTGTCGCTGCACTGGAGCGAGGTGCTGCCCGAGCTGCTGGAATCGCTTGAGCAAGACCAGGTCAAAATGCCCGACATCTACGACGACCTGGCCATTCGCTACCGCCAGGAGCCCTACCGGCTCAAGCTGGCCTACATCAAGCAGCGGCTGATCAACACCCTCGATCGCAGCCAGCGCCTGTACCACAGCGACCCCTTTGCCGACCACTCTAGCGAATCTATCGGTAGCCCCATCTATCGCTATGGTCACGAGTTTCTGGCCGAGCTGCGGCTAATTCAGCGCAACCTGGAGGCCACCGGCCTCAACTGCCAAGACCTCAGCACCCTGATCTGCCAGGTCGAAATCTTTGGCTTTAACCTGGCCCAGCTCGACCTGCGCCAGGAAAGCTCGCGCCACTCCGACGCCCTCGACGAGATAGCCCAGTACCTGCGCATTTTGCCCCAGCCCTACAGCGAGCTGCCCGAGGCCGACAAAGTGGCTTGGCTGGTCAGCGAGCTACAGACCCGTCGCCCCCTCACCCCCCGCGACCTGCCCTTTTCTGACAAAACTCGCGAGACTATCGCCACGATGCACATGGTGCGCCAGCTCCATCTAGAGTTTGGCGCCGACATCTGCGGCAGCTACGTGATCAGCATGAGCCACACCGTCAGCGACCTGCTGGAGGTGCTGCTGCTGGCCAAAGAGGCGGGCCTCTACGACCCCACCACCGAGCTGAGCAGCCTGCAGCCCGTGCCGCTGTTTGAAACCGTCGAAGACCTGCAGCGCGCCCCAGCCGTCATGCAGGCGCTGTTTGAAACCCCGCTCTACCTCAACATGCTCCAGGGGCAGGCGGCCCTGCCCGTTGACCAGGGGCCAGGGGGGGTAGCAACGCCCCGCGCCGTACCGCTGCAGGAAGTGATGCTGGGCTACTCCGACAGCAACAAAGATTCGGGCTTTCTGAGTAGCAACTGGGAAATTCACAAGGCCCAGCAGTCGCTGCAAACCACCGCCGATCGCTACGGGGTGTCGCTGCGCATCTTCCACGGTCGGGGCGGCTCGGTGGGCCGGGGCGGTGGCCCCGCCTACGAGGCGATTTTGGCCCAGCCGGGGCGCAGCATCAAGGGGCGGATTAAAATTACCGAGCAGGGCGAGGTGCTGGCCTCGAAGTATAACCTCTCTGACCTGGCCCTATACAACCTCGAAACCGTCACCACCGCTGTTATGCAGGCCAGCCTGCTGAGCAACAGCGTCGATGACATTCAGCCCTGGAATGAGACCATGGAGGAACTGGCCACCCGCTCCCGCAGCCACTACCGCCAGCTGATCTACGAACAGCCTGACCTGGTCAACTTCTTCCACCAGGTCACCCCCATTCAGGAGATCAGCCAGCTCCAGATCAGCTCGCGGCCCTCGCGGCGCGGCGGCAAAAAAGACCTCGGCAGCCTGCGGGCGATTCCCTGGGTGTTTAGCTGGACCCAGGCGCGGTTTTTGCTGCCCTCCTGGTACGGGGTGGGTACGGCCCTGCAAGAATTTGTCGATGAAGCGCCGGAGGAGCACCTCAAGGTGCTGCGCTACTTCTACAACAAGTGGCCCTTCTTCAAGATGGTGATCTCCAAGGTAGAGATGACCCTAGCTAAGGTCGATCTGCAAATCGCCGAACACTACGTGCGCGAACTCACTACTCCCGAAGACAAAGAGCGCTTTTTGAAGCTGTTTGACACTATTTCCCAGGAGTTTTACCTGACCCGCGATATGGTGCTGCGCATTGCAGGCCACGAACGCCTGCTCGATAGCGACCCCGACCTGCAGCGATCGGTCTACCTGCGCAACGGCACCATCGTGCCCCTCGGCTTTTTGCAGGTGGCCCTGCTCAAGCGCCTGCGCCAGTACAAAGACCAGGCGGCGACGGGTGTAATTCGATCGCGCTACAGCCAGGGCGAACTGCTGCGCGGCGCACTGCTCACCATCAACGGTATCGCGGCGGGAATGCGTAATACGGGCTAATAATGGCTTCAGTTAGTTGAGCTTCGCCTGCTGGGCAACCCGGTAGGCAATTTCGGCCTCTTGCCGCATCTGCTCAGCCTCATTGTGGGCTTCTTGGGCCAGGTGATCAAGGCTGGTAGCCATTTTCTGGGCCTCTTCCCCAAGCTGCTTAGCTCTTTTCAACTTGGTACTGAATTCCTTAGATGTTGTCTCAACTTCAGCAAACAGGGCTTTGTATTGCTCAGGAGGATTAGCTAACCAAGCTTGGAAGTCTTGCTGGTTGGCCTTCAGAACATTGAGAGCTTTTTCCCACGAGGCTTTGAAGCTGAAGTTGAGTGCTCTTAGCAATTCATCCTTGGCTTTAAGCTGTTGAGGGGTGGAAGCCTGAGCCAGGATGTAGACCTCAGTCTTTAGCTCACCGATGGTTTTGGTAGTGGTTTGATCGCTGACAGGTTTGGTTTCCAGAAAAGCGATTGCCTCCTGCCAGGAAGCTTTTAGGCAAAGGTTGAGCGGGGCGATCGCCGCGTACTTAGCTTTGAGCTGCTGGGTAGTGATTACGCCAGCTAACTCGTAGGCTCTGGCCTTCAAATCGTTAATTCCCATTGCGGCGAATTTCTACAATACCTAGTTTGGTCTGTTTATGGAGCTGAGATAGTTCTGACTTTAGCGCCTCGTTTTCGCTGCGGAGCTGCTGGTTATGGTCTGTAACTTGGGCTAGCTTTTGGCGCAGTTCTGCTGCTGCTGCTCGGGCTGCGTCACGCTCGTTTCGAAAACGGTTGGTATGGGCAACACGTCCACCCAGGCGCTGGTTGTTTTTAGCGAGTTCCTGCTTGCGCTTGGCAACTTTCTCAAATTCTTGCTTTAGGGCCTCAAACTCCTGGAGCAAGTCGCTATAGGCTTTGGCTCGCTCAGCCTCGGCTCTAAAGGTCTCATTTTCAGCCTCTAAGATAGAAATTCGATTTTGTAGCTTCTGAACATCCTGGTCTTTGCCAAAGATAATTTCCTGCAGCGCCCGGATTATTTTTTGAAGCTTATTATTTTCGTGGGCAAGGCTCTGGACTTCGTTCTGAAGCTCTGCAATATGGCTGTTGAGAAAGCCTGCTCGTCGTTGAAGCACCTGGGCTGTGCACTGGTACTTGATGACGGCAATGACCCGACTGCGTTCTAGCTCGTCTAGCAGCGCTACTTCGCGGCTGTCGCGGAGGGTGTCGTAGTTGGTGCAATCGTGGCGCAGACGGTGGGTTTCGACATGGTCAGGGGAAGAGACGATACTCAGATTTTTGAGGCGTACCTTGCTGTGCCAGTAGTCGAAGAGGGTTTTGGAATCGTTCATTACGGCGATCGCTGCGTTGGTTGTCAGTGATTTAGCTCTAGAATACCCGCCTGCCGCTGAGCCTGAAGCTTTCCGCTACTCCCTTTACTCAGTCTAAATAGACCTGATTATTAGATAAACAGTTGCGGTAGATAGACACGCCTTTTTCATCAATGTGCCGCTTCAGCTCCTCGCGGGTGATGGTGCCGTAGGCCACGAAGTCGAAGAAATAGGGCAGATAGGTGTCTTCTTCAATGTCAAACTTGAGCCGGGCCGCTATAGCTGAGTCAACCCCGTTGCCCTTAATTGCAATATCCACATCGGAGGCGGGTTTATAGGTGCCGATCGCACGGGAGCCGAACAAAATCGCCTCTTCTACCTCGGGGTAGGCGGCGATGAACTGGATAATTTCCTCAAGTTGCTGATCGGATAGGCCGTAGCTCATTGTTTTGCTCGAAAAAATTAGTGTGTTGAAATCTGAACCTTGCAGTAAGCTTACGGCAGGCTGAGGGCAATGGTGGCTGAAATCGCCCCACGGCGACAGATTCAGGTCGGTACCGAAAGGCCCAGCACAGACAGCCAACATCACTAGTTTGAAGGTTTGAGGAGTAACTCCATGAAAAGCTTAGGGCGTTGGATGGGGCATACGGCAGGGGCCGCCCTGCTAGCGGCGGCAGCGACTGTCGCAGGGGCGGCGATCGCGCCTGCAGCCGCTCAGGCCCAGGTGGCCTACGGTAGCTATGTGGGGGTGGGCGCTGGGGTAGGCCTTACCAGCGATGCCGCTACCGGACAGGGTGGCGGCATTCAGGGGGTAATCTCCGGTCGCTACCGACTCCTGCGGTACCCCGTTTCGCTGCGGGCCCAGGCCTTTCTTTTCGGCGGCGATTTCGCCTTTGTGCCCACCGTTTCCTACGATGTACCCCTGAGCTGGAACACCGACGTATACGTTGGGGCAGGGGCTTCCTTTGTCAGTGGCGGCGACGACAACCCCTCCAATGTGGGTGACAAAACTTCGTTTGTGCTACAGCCGGGGATTGACTATCTGTTCCCCAACAGCAACCTGGTGGCCTTTGGCAACGCTATTTTTGCCTTCGATGCCTACCGCCAGGGCGGCAACATGGCGATCTCTGTACAGGGCGGCGTTGGCATCCAGTTCTAGACCCGGCGCTAACCCTCAAACAACACTTGAAAGCGCTCGTGGGCCTAGGGGCTGCACGGGCGCCTTTTTTGAGGGGTTAGGGCTGAGGCAAAATGGCTAGACTGCAAGGCGTGAACCGTATGCCCAAAATTCAAAATCCAGCAGCCAAAACCCAGCTCCCTGTCCCCAAGCAGGACAAATGTATTAAAATCAACTGAACTCACGCAGAGGATTGCCCAATGGGGATGAGTCAGCCGCTAGGGTCGGTGATTCAGGGCTCGCTGAGCCAGGGGCTGGAGGTGCGCCTGCACCCCGATATCTCAGTGGAAGATATGCGGGTGGGCAAATTTCTGGTGGTGCAGGGGCGGCGATCGCAGTTTTTCTGCATGCTCACCGATGTCACCCTGGGCACCGGCAGCCAGCGCATTTTGGCCCATCCACCGGAGCCGTCAAATCTGTTTTTGCAGGAGGTGCTGGCCGGAACGGGCACCTATGGGACGATCAACCTGACGCCGATGCTGATGTTTACGCAGCAGGAGGGTGAGGGAGATGGGGGGATGAGGAGTGATGGGATAAACGGTAAAGGGCAGAAGGCGAAGGGTAAAAAGAAGGGTGATGGCTACGCCTCGATGGAGGTGCAGAGCAGTGCCGATGTGGAACTGCTGCCGGTGAAGACCATTCCGGCTCACTTTAGCCAGGTGTACGACGCTAGCGATCGCGACTTTCGGATTATCTTTGGCTGGGAAGACGACCCCCATCGGCGCAACTTTGCGATCGGTCAGCCCATCGACATGGAGGTGCCGGTGTGCCTGGATCTAGACCGTTTTGTGGAGCGCAGCAACGGCATCTTTGGCAAATCGGGCACCGGCAAATCCTTCCTCACCCGGCTGCTGCTGGCGGGCACCATTCAGCGGGGGGCGGCGGTAAATCTCATCTTCGACATGCACTCTGAGTACGGCTGGGAGGCGGTCAGCGAAGGTAAGCAGTTTAGCACCGTTAAAGGCCTGCGGCAGCTGTTCCCCGGCCAGGTGCAGATGTTTACCCTCGACCCCGAGGCCACCCAGCGGCGAGGCGTGCGCGATGCCCAGGAGCTGTACATCAGCTTTGATCAGATCGATGTGGAAGACCTAAATCTGGTGCGGGGCGAGCTGAATCTGTCGGAGGCCAGCCTGGAGAACGCGATTATTCTGCGCAACGAGTTTGGCAAGAGCTGGATCAACCGCCTGTTGACCATGACCAACGAGGAGATTCAAGAATTTTGCGAGACCAAGATGGGCAGCAAGTCGTCAATCATGGCGCTGCAGCGCAAGCTGACGCGCCTGGCCGACATCAAATATATGAAGGCGGCCAGCGGCACCAACTACATCAGCCAGATTCTCGCCGCCATTGACGAGGGCAAGCATGTGGTAGTCGAATTTGGCTCCCAGTCAAACATGCTGGCCTACATGCTGGCCACCAACGTGATTGCCCGCCGCATCCACGCCAGCTACGTCAAAAAGGCCGATCGCTTTTTGCAGACCAAAAACGTGGTCGACCGGCCCCGCCAGCTGATGATCACGATCGAAGAGGCCCACCGCTTTCTCGACCCGGCCACGGCGCGGCAAACCATCTTTGGCACCATCGCCCGCGAAATGCGTAAATACTTCGTCACTCTGCTGGTAGTCGACCAGCGGCCCTCGGGCATTGACAACGAGGTGATGTCGCAGATTGGCACCCGCATTACCGCCCTGCTCAACGACGAAAAAGACATTGATGCGATTTTTACCGGGGTGTCGGGGGGGCAAAGCCTGCGATCGGTGCTGGCCAAGCTCGACTCCAAGCAGCAGGCCCTGGTGTTGGGCCACGCGGTACCGATGCCGGTGGTGGTGCGCACCCGCCCCTACGACAGCACCTTCTACACCGAGGTGGGAGCCACCGCCTGGGAGGAGTTGCCCGACGAGGTGGTGTTTAAGGCCTCAGAACTGGCCCGTGCCGATCTGGGCTTTTGAACGACAGGGGGGAACTGGCCAGGAGATCGGCATTGTCGCTAGCTCGGGGGGAATACTAACGGCTGGGGCAGCTTGGCGAAACAGTAGAGCATCGTTCTGCAATCAGACCTGCCCGGAACTGCCCCATTCAAAGCGATCGCCAAGATTTTCTTCCGCCAAAAATCTACCTTTGGATAGAGAAGAGATCTATAGTCGAGTAGAGCTGGCTTGTCATGGTACCCTGAGGGCTAATCGTTGCTGATAACGCAGCATTACGACTGACGAAACCCTAAATCTTTGGGTATTGTTGATGGACTGGCTAGTCTAATGGGATGAATGCTGCGCTGCGGTCGGCTCCCTTAGGTTGCTGCGTTTTTGAGTTCCTGTGCATTTTTACACCGCAGTCGGGCCTAGCCCCCATAGGCTAATGATTAAACTGGGAAACAGGCATCTTCCCCTCGCTTGAGGCCGGGCACACACACTATGGCTAAATCACCGGGACAATCCCTAGACCGCACAGCCAACTCTGAAATTCGCCACTACTACCAGTCCCATCGGCTGTTTCGCGATCGCTATCGCGTGCTCAAGAAACTGGGTCAGGGAGGCTTTGGGGTGACGTATTTAGCGCAAAACGCCACTCTGCCGGGGGAGCCCTACTGCGTGATCAAACAGCTTTGCCCCAAGGCGGGTAGCGAGCTATCGCTGGAGCGGGCCAAGGTGCGGTTTCGCCGCGAGGCCAGGGCGCTGGCCAGCCTAGGCAGCCATTCGCAAATTCCGCAGCTGCTCGACTACTTCACCACCGGGGGCGAGTTTTACCTGGTGCAGGACTACATCCACGGCGAAACCCTGGCCCAGGAAGTGCGTCGCCAGGGTCGACTGACCGAGGCCCAGGTGAAGTATTTTTTGCGCGAAATCATTCCCGTGGTGCGTTTCATCCACCGCAACCGCATTATTCACCGCGATATCAAGCCCCCCAACATTATTCGCAGCGAGCGCGATCGTCGCCTGGTGCTGATCGACTTTGGAGCCGTGCGCGAGTTTCTGTCTGACGTCGAAGACCAGACTACGCTCCAGGCTCCGGCCACCCAGTTTGTGGGCACCCCTGGCTTTGCCCCGCCCGAGCAGCTGGCCCTGCGCCCCTGCTACGCCAGCGATGTCTACGCCCTGGGCATTACCAGCCTCTACCTGCTGACGGCCCGCACCCCGATCGAGTTTGACCAGGACCCCAAAACGGGCGCTATTCGGTGGCACCACACCGCTAACGTTAGCCCCCACCTGGCCATGGTGCTCGACAAAATGCTGATGCCCGACGCCCGCGATCGCTACACCACCGTCGATGAGCTAGAGCGCGCCCTGGAGCTAGAGCCCCACCTGGAGGCCCTGGCAGGCTGCATGAACACTCGCGATCGCTCTCCCTACCCTCCCGATGACGATCAGGTCGTGCTTAACCCCGACGCCTACCTCACCCCCATTCAGCGAGAGGCCCAAGCGATTCGCAAATGGCGCACCAAGCGATCGCTCAGCCGAGGACAGAATGGTCGCCCGACCGGACCAGTGTCGCTGCCCTAGGCACAGCGCGGGTGATTCGTAGGGTGCATCCACGCAGCGATGCACTGGCTCATACAGGCTAAATCCTCTGAAGCCAGGCCAGCAGGCGCTGGTTAAAATCGGCGTCGGTTTCGTCGTAGAGGCAGTGGCCCACCTCCGGCAGCACTTCCAGGGTCAGCAGCGGGCTGAGGTCGGCTAGTCCCTTCGACTGGGCGATGGGCACCACTCGGTCTTGGTCGCCCCACAGCAGCAGGGTAGGAACGGCTAGGGTGGTCAGCATGTCTTTGACCGAGGGGCTAAAGCTAGGTGAGGTGCGCGATCGCACCAGATAGCACAGCGTGCGGGCCGCGCCGCGATCGCCAGTGGGCAGCGCAAATAGGTTCACCAGGTCGTCATCAACGCGATCGGCCACGGTGTAGATGCCTGCCAGCGCCCGGCGAAGGAAGCTGGGGCGGCGGACGAGGGTAAACAGCGATCGCATCAGCAGCGGGTTGGCCACCAGACTTTCGACCCGCAGCGCCAGGGCCGCGATCCAGCCCGCCACCAGATCCTCGCGGTTGCCCTCCAGGGGCAGGGTAATCAGCGCCAGCTGCTTGACCCAGTCGCTATGGTTGTGGGTTACCGTCAGCGCCACCAGCGCCCCCAGGGAATGCCCCACTAGCGCCACCGGCTGACCAATGACATGCTGAATGAAGTCGGCCACCTGAGCCGCCCACAGTTCCGCGCCATAGAGGGTCGCCGCCTTCTCAGAATCGCCAAAGCCCAGCAGGTCAATGGCATAGACCGGGGCTACCTGACTGAGCGCCGGCAGGTTGTGCCGCCATTGGTTCAAGTTGGCCCCAAACCCGTGAATCAGCAGCAGGGGCGGTAGGTCCACGTCCCCCGGCCCCGGGTGAAACCAGTAGCGCACCCGCCAGCCCCGCCAGTGCCAGAAGCGCTGATATCCAGCCTGGCTCAGGGTAGACGGCAAACTGCTCAGCAGCGTCGGAGAGGTAGCCATTAGCGACGAAAGCGTAGCGAAATTAAGCTTTCCATATCAAATCTGAATTGCACAACCCCGATTCCAAGTAGACAGTCTGCGTAGGGCATAGGCGAAGTCAAGCCAGAGGCTTTACGGTGTTTGCCCAGCCCAATCGGGGATAGCCGGGGCGGATTCAGTACAAAGGGAGGAATTCCTTTAACTACACTGTAGAGCAAATGCGATGAATGACTCTGGCAAAGCAGCCTTTCGAGGCAAATGATAGACTCGGGCATAGGGCCTTGCATCCGGGGAGAAGGCTACTTATGGTCAACGCTGGAATTTTGACCTTTCACGAATTTGCCATGGGAGAAACCCTACCGCTCGCAACCCTACAGGCGGGGGTGCTGGAGTTTTTAAAGCAGCGCGACGACGCTGTTTTATTTGGAGCGCAGGCCGTCAACGCCTGGGTCAATGACCCCCGCATGACCCAAGATATTGATCTATTCTCTAACCGGACTGCTGACCTGGCCGAAGAACTGCGCAGCTGGCTGGCCGAGCGGTTTCAAATTGCGGTTCGGGTTCGAGAGGTAAAAGCTGGTTTAGGCTACCGTGTCTATCAGTTCCAAAAGACAGGCAACCGTCATTTAATCGACATTAGAGCCGTGGCAACACTGCCCCCGGCTGAACGCATCGAGCAGGTTTTAGTTTTAACGCCCCACGCTTTGATCGCCCAGAAAGTGATTGCGTTTTACCAGCGGCGGGGCAAACCCAAGTCGGGTACCGACTGGCGCGATATCGCTATGTTGCTGCTGGCATTTCCAGAACTCAAGGCTGATGCGGGGCCGGTTACTCAGCAGCTGGTAGCCGCTAATGCCTCCAGCGAAATCCTGGCCGTTTGGCACGATCTTGTCCATCAGACCATTCAACCCGTAGAAGAGGATGACGATTTTTAAGCCATAGCCTATCCACCAGGTGTTACCCTATGCAGCCGCACCGCTTTAGGTCATGCTAGAGACCGAAAACGCAGCGTACGGAGAAAACAGAGCTATGGCTGAAATGGATCCTGTCAAGCTGATGAAGCAGGAAGTGGGCCGTCAGGCGGCGGCGCGGGTGCAGTCAAACACCGTCGTTGGGCTGGGCACCGGGTCAACCACGGCCTTTGCCATCCAGTTCATTGGCGAGCGGCTGGCCAAGGGCGAAATCAGCAATATTAAGGGTGTGCCCACCTCGTTTCAGGCGTCGGTGCTGGCCAAGCAGTACGGCATTCCCTTAACGACGCTAGATGAAGTTGACGACATTGCCCTGGCCATCGACGGAGCCGATGAAGTTGACCCCCAAATGAACCTGGTCAAGGGTGGTGGCGCGGCCCACACCCGCGAGAAGATTGTAGATTCTCTAGCCAAAGAATTTATTGTGGTGGTCGATAGCTCCAAGCTGGTGGATAAGCTCGGCACCACCTTTGCCCTGCCCGTGGAAGTCATGCCGTTGGCCGTTACCCCTGTCACCAAGGCGCTGGAAGCCCTGGGCGGGAAACCTGACCTGCGCATGGGCATCAAAAAAGACGGCCCGGTGATTACCGACCAGGGCAACATGATTTTGGATGTCAAATTCGATGCGATCGATGACCCGGCAGGACTAGAGAAGACGATCAACAATATCCCCGGCGTGCTCGACAACGGCCTGTTTGTGGGTGTGGCCACCGAAGTGCTGGTGGGCGAAGTCAAAGACGGCCAGGCCAGCGTGCGTAAGCTATAAGGAAACCTGGCTCGGGGTTTCTGCCTGAAGGGTTCGAAGATGTTGACCCACGGTTGAGGTGATCTGCCTTAGACCGTGGGTCTCCTGGCCTACAGACAGCGGCAGAGTCGCCCTAGCTAGATCACATTGTTGGTGCTGGGTCCGCCGTTAAAGCTATAGAGTATCGCCAAACTTCTGGTTGGAGCAGCGATCGCACATATATCCCGCAGGGCCATAGGAATAGGCATCGTAACCCAGTCGAATGATGCGATTGCACGTTTCACAGCGAGTGGGGGCATATTTCGGAGGATTCTTTAGCTTCTCGAAGTTGTATTCGTTGGTGCCGTAGTAGACATACATCTCGGTTTCAAACAGCTCTTTGCACGCTTCACAGTCTTTCCAGCTACCTGAGTGGTCTTCGACATAGTGGGCACCGCACAGAGTGTAGCGACGGTGGTTGCGATAGCAGCTGTTGTGCGCGAAGGAAAACATGACGTACTGGTCTTCGTCGTCGCAAATCCAGTTGTCGCAGCACTCGGTTTTGGTCAATTTTGTAGTGCCGCCACATAGCCCACAGCGGGGCAGTTTCCCCCCTTTGCTTTGACGGGTAAGTCCCTTATCCAGTTGCTTGATTTGAGCTAGGGCGCGCTTAGCCATACACCTAATTCTGATCAAAAAACACGGGAAGGCTCTGCTATGGATCAGAACCCAAAGATTGTGAATCCAATACTACGATAACTATTCAAACCCACCAATTCTGGTTAGAACTCGTAGCCTTGATTAACCCAGTAGTGCCAAAATCTCCGTAGCGTATCTTTGCTATTCTTCCTCTATGCCGAATCTGTTGTGGGAGATAGGGACGTCAGACCTCAGTCTCCTAGTCCCTATTTAAAGATCAACACTATGGGCTTTTGGGTACCTTGGCGAGTTTGGATGGGGCGCTGGCTGCTGAGCTTGGCGATGGTGCTACTGGTGATCGTACCGCCTACCCTGGCCACTGGGGATTTAACCGCCCCGGCCTCAGAAACCGCTGAGGTAGAGCGGACTGATTTAGATCGCTCTGGGGCCGAGAACGCTAGCCCGGTGCCCGCAGAGGCGGTGGTTGGCAACGTGGTCGATGGCTTTCCGGTGGTGCTGGATGGGGAGACGCTGTTCTACGTCAGGCAGGGAATTGCGGGGGTGACCTCGGCGGCGGAGCGGGCCGCAATTATTACGCAGCGGGTGAAGGCGATCGCCGCTGACCCTACCCTGGCCCCCGATGCCATTCGCGCCGAAACCGAAGAAAACCAGAGCGTGGTGCTGGCGGGCGACACCGTGCTGTTCACCGTGCGTCAGGAGGATGTTGGGGCCTACGATGGACTCTCCCATCCCGAACTGGCGGCGGAAGCCGTAGATCGAATTCAGCAGGGAATTGTTATCTACCGCGAGCAGCGCAGCATTCGGCGCATTGTCACCAGCCTGGGTATGACTATTCTCAGCACCATTGTGGTGTTTTTGGTGCTGCGGGGCATTTTGTTTGGCAGCTCCAGACTGCTGACCTACATTCGGCAGCGGCGCAACGCCAACACCCTGGCCATCCGCTTTCGGTCGGTGCAGGTTTTGGGGTCTGGGGCCACCAGCTATCTGCTGGGTGGGCTGGTGCGTCTGCTGCGCCCAGTGCTCATTTTGCTGGCGCTGTACCTGTATATACCCTTCGTGCTGAGCCAGTTTCCGGCCACAGAAGCGTTTGGCGATAGCCTACTGCAGGATATGGCCTTTCGCCTGAGCCTGCTGGCCCAGGGGTTTGTGGCCTACCTGCCCGAACTGGCGACGCTGGGGGTGATTGCCATGGTCACCTACTACGCGATTGAGTTTGCCCGACAGGTGATCATCGAGCTGGGCCGCCACGATGTCTACCCGTGGTTTTACCCCGAGTGGGTGCAGCCGACAGTTCGGCTGGCAATGCTGTTGATTGTGGCGATCGCGCTTGTCATTGCCGGGCCGTACCTGCCGGGATTTGGCTCCCCGGCGTTTCAAGGCGTTTCGATTTTTTTAGGGGCGCTACTCACCCTGGGCTCGTCGTCGGCGGTGGCCAATGCTCTGTCGGGCATTATTTTGATCTACACCCGCGCCTTTCAGCTCGGCGACTTCATTCGCATTGACGACATTGTGGGCGAAGTACAGGACAAATCGCTGTTTGTGACCCGCGTGCTGACGCCCAAACAGGAGACTGTCACCATTCCCAATGCCTCGGTGCTCAACAGCAACGTCACCAACTACAGCGCCATCTGCCGCGAGTCGCACGGGTTTCTGCTGCTGCACACCACCATTACCCTGGGCTACGACGTGCCCTGGCGCAAGGTGCACGAGGTGCTGATCGAGGCTGCCCTGGACACCTCCGACATTAGCCCTGAGCCAGCGCCCTTTGTGCTGCAAACCGCACTCAACGACTTTAACGTCAGCTATGAGCTCAACGCCTACACGGCCTACCCGCAGAAGATGCCGGTAATTTACTCTCACCTGCACCAAAACATTCAAGATTATTGCAACGCCGCCGACATTGAAATTTTGTCGCCCACCTTCTCGGCCCTGCGCGACGGCAACCACTCCACCATTCCCGCCGACTACCTGCCTGCCGACTACGTCGCCCCCGCCTTTGTGGTGCAGGGCACCAACGGTCAGCCGCCGCTAGGAGATTCTGGGTAAAGAAATCTACGCCAGACACCAACGGTTCTTAACCCCTCTAGATGCAGATGGTCACTCCACCAGCCCTGCGAAAGCCATTTTTAGCAACCTGGGGCCAGCCGCTGGGGCTGTGCCTGATTTTGTTTATGCTGTCGTACACGATTGGGGTGGTGCAGCCGATTATGCCGCCTCTGGTGCAGGAGTTTAACTCCAGCGTGGGCTATGTGCAGTCGGCCCTGGTGCTGATGTCGCTGGTGACGGCCTCGTTTACCCCCACCGCCGAAAACCTGAGTCGGCGGCTGGGGCGGCGGCCGGTGCTGGCGATCGCCCTCGGCTTCTTTGCGCTGGGGCTGGTGGTGATTGTGCTCAGCTCGAATATTGGTCTGTTTACCCTGGGGCTGGCGGGGTGCATCGGCGTGGCCGGGGCCGTGCTCATGAGTACCCCCGTCGCCCTGATGGATGCTCTGCCCGGTGAAAGCATTCAGCGGTATGGACTGGTGGCGCTGGCGATCGCAGGCGTTCTCGGGGCGCTTGTCGGCTCCATTACCGGCGGCGTAATGGCCTTTGACTTTAGCTGGCGCTGGGCCTTTGCCTTTGAGCTGGGACTGATTCCGCCTATCTGGTGGCTAGTGCGCTCGATCGCGGTGCCCGCCCCGGCCCAGACGCTGCCCGCCGACTGGCTGGGGGGGCTGCTCTCGGTGGCGGGGTTTGGGTTTACCCTGGTGGGGCTCAGCCTGGCCTCAGAACTGGGCTGGTGGCAGCCCAAGGGCGACCCTCAAAGGCTCGATTTTGTGCTGGCCCCGTTTGGCATTTCGGTGGCCCCGGTGCTGATCGCGGTGGGGCTCATTTGCCTGGGGATACTGATCTTTTGGGAGCGGGAGCGGGCCAGCCAGAGGCAGCCGTCGCTGCTGCGGCTGGGGGTGTTTAGCCGCCGCATTTATACCCTGGGGCTGGCCATTGGCACTCTACACACCATGACCACGGTGGGGGTGCAGTTCAATTTGTTTCAGTTTATGCCAGCGGTGATGGGCCTCAACCCGGTGCAAACTGCGATTGCGGTGATGCCTTTCACCGTGGCCCAGTTGGCCGTGCTGCTGCTGCTGGTCAAGCGGCAGCCCCAGTTTCCGCCCCGCTACTTGCTACAGTCGGGGCTGGTGGTCAAAGCGGTGGGTATTGCCCTGCTGTGGGCTGCCATTAGCCCCCCGGTAACGGCTCTGGAGCTGCTGCCCGCCCTGGTGGTAATGGGGGCTGGCACGGGCCTATTTGCCACCTACATTACCTCGCTCACCTTTGCCGATACCCACAGAGACCAAAAAGCCGAGGCGCGCGGGGTCTACCGCCCGTTTCAAAACCTGGGAGCCTCGCTGGGGCGGGGCGTTTTGGGCACGCTGCTGATCAGTTTGGCCTCACTCAAAATCGTCGATGGCATTTTGGCTGAGCTGGGCCAGACAGCCACCCCAGAGGTAAGGCGCAGCGCGGTGCGATCGCTTCAGGTGGCCATTCAAACGCTCAGACGCAGCGATCGCCGCCAGATCTTTGACCACCTGCCCGAGTCGATTCAGCCCGCCCTGGGCGGCATTCTGCAAACGGCGGCGATCGAGGCGATGCAGAGCACATTGATAGTGATCTTGGCGCTGTGTCTGCTGTGCCTGGGGCTGTCGTTTTTGCTGCCCAAGACGGTTAAAACAATTGAAGCACCTATTGAGTAAGCTACCTTTACAACCGGCAATCCCTTAATTACCGTGAGGGATAGCCCTTTGCCCTTATGAGAACTCCTCCCTATGCAGTACCGACGCTTTGGTCGCACTGAGCTTCAGATGCCCGTGTTCTCCTGCGGCGGCATGCGCTACCAGCACTCGTGGAAAGACGTGCCCCTGGCGGATGTTCCGGCTAAAAACCAGGCAAATCTGGAGGCCACCATTCATCGCGCTCTGGAGGTGGGTATTAACCACATCGAGACAGCGCGGGGCTACGGTACCTCTGAGATTCAGCTGGGGCAGATTTTGCCGGGATTGCCGCGCGATCGCATGATCGTGCAAACCAAGGTTTCTCCCACCGCCGACCCCGCCGAGTTTCGCCAGCACCTCACCCAGTCCCTCGCCAACCTGAAGCTTGAAACCGTTGACCTGCTCGGCATCCACGGCATCAACACCGCCGAAATTTTAGACTGGACCCTGCGCCCCGGTGGCTGTATGGAGGTGGCGCGGGAGTTTCAGCGCCAGGGGCGAGTGCGCTTCATTGGTTTTTCGACCCATGCGCCCACGGCAGTAATTCAGCAGGCGATCGCCTCCGACCAGTTCGACTACGTCAACCTGCACTGGTACTACATCAACCAGGACAACTGGCCTGCGATCGACACCGCCCAGCGCCACGACATAGGGGTCTTTATCATCAGCCCTTCGGACAAAGGGGGGCACCTCTACAACCCGCCCGCCAAGCTGGTGGAGCTTTGCGACCCGCTCAGCCCGCTGGTGTTTAACGATCTGTTTTGCCTCAGCCACCCTCAGGTGCATACCCTCAGCGTTGGCGCGGCGCGGCCCAGCGATTTTGACGAACACCTCAAAACCCTGCCCCTGCTAGAGAAGGCTGAGCTGCATTTGAAGCCCGTGCGCGATCGCCTGCACCGCCACGCCCAGGCTGTCCTCGGTGACGACTGGCTGCGCACCTGGGCGATCGGCTTGCCCAGCCCTGATCAAACCCCTGGCAACATCAACATTCCCGCCATTTTGCGGCTGCGGAATTTGCTGCTCGCCTTCGACATGGAAGACTACGGCAAGGCCCGCTACAACATGCTGGGCAACGCAGGCCACTGGTTTCCCGGCGAGAAGGCAGAAAACCTGGACCAGGTGGATCTGTCTGATTGTTTGCGCCGCAGCCCCCATGCCGACAAAATTCCGCACCTGCTGGCCGAGACCCACGACAGGCTGGCGGGGCAGGCGATGGCGCGGCTGTCAAATGCTTAGCGATCCCAGGGCTTCACCATATATTGATGGGGAATTGCAGCAATTCCTCAAGTTTTGTGAGAAGTGATTTTAAGACTTTGTTACGATGGTCACAAACGCACAGGAGAACCATCCACCATGCCGCATACTTCTTCCAACAAAAATTCTGTCGTGATCTCTCCGTCAATTTTGTCGGCAGACTTCAGTCGCCTGGGCGAAGAAATCAAAGCCGTTGACGAGGCTGGCGCTGACTGGATTCACGTCGACGTGATGGATGGTCGCTTTGTGCCCAACATTACCATCGGCCCCCTAATTGTCGATGCCGTTCGCCCCGTTACCCAAAAGCCCCTCGACGTGCACCTGATGATTGTCGAGCCCGAAAAGTACGTGGCCGATTTTGCCAAAGCTGGCGCTGACATTATCACGGTTCACTGCGAGCACAACGCCTCGCCCCACCTGCACCGCACCCTGGGCCAAATCAAAGAACTGGGCAAAGAGGCGGGCGTGGTGCTCAACCCCGGCACCCCGCTGTCGCTGATCGAAAACGTGCTCGACCTCTGCGACCTGGTGCTGATCATGAGCGTCAACCCCGGCTTTGGCGGTCAGAGCTTTATTCCCACCATGGTGGACAAGGTGCGTGCCCTGCGGAACATGTGCGACGAGCGCGGCCTCAATCCCTGGATTGAGGTGGATGGTGGTCTCAAAGTCAACAACACCTGGCAGGTGCTAGAGGCTGGGGCCAACGCGATCGTGGCGGGTTCGGCGGTGTTTAATGCGCCGGACTATGCAGCGGCGATCGAAGGCATCCGCAACAGCAAGCGCCCTGCGCCTGAGCTGGCTGCAGTTTAGCATCCGTGAGGCGAACAGCCTGAACAAAAGGGGGGGAAGTGATTTTCAAAAAGTCACGTCCCCCCTTTTATTTTGAGCACGACTTGTGTGCTTGCGTCAGCCGTTCTCTTCGACTCCGCTCAGCTCTATTCCCACTCGATGGTGCCAGGCGGCTTGGAGGTAATGTCGTAAACTACCCGGTTGACGCCATCGACTTCGTTGACGATGCGGTTAGAGATCGTCTCCAGCAGGTCGTAGGGCACCCGCGACCAGTCGGCGGTCATGCCGTCTTCGCTGCTGACCAGGCGCAGCACGATGGGGTAGGCGTAGGTACGCTGGTCGCCCATAACGCCCACGCTGCGCACCGGCAGCAGCACCGCAAAGGCCTGCCAAAAGTCGTGGTACACGCCCTGCTTACCGATTTCGTCGCGGATGACGTAGTCGGCATTGCGCAGGATTTCCAGCCGCTCTTCGGTGATTTCGCCGATGATGCGAATGGCCAGCCCCGGCCCCGGGAAGGGGTGACGACGCACAATTTCCTCAGGCAGCCCGATGGAGCGGCCCACCTTGCGGACTTCGTCTTTGAACAGCTTGCGTAGGGGCTCCACCAGCTTGAACTGTAGATCCTTCGGGAGTCCGCCCACATTGTGGTGGCTCTTGATCTTCACCGCCACCCGCTCGCCGGTTTTGGGGTCCACGTTGGTGTCAGCGGACTCAATCACGTCGGGGTAGAGGGTGCCCTGGGCCAGGTAGTCGAAGGGGCCGAGTCGCTTCGACTCTTCTTCAAACACGCGAATGAATTCATGGCCGATGCGCTTGCGCTTTTCCTCGGGATCGGTGATGCCTTCGACCTTGGCCAGAAAGCGATCGCGCGCTTTGATGTGCGTCACCGGAATGTGAAACTGCTCCTTGAACAGCTTCACCAGGCGCTCGGGCTCATCCTTGCGCATAAAGCCCTGGTCGATGAACATGCAGGTGAGCTGGTCGCCAATCGCCTTGTGCAGCAGAAAGGCCAGCGTTGAGGAGTCTACGCCGCCCGAGAGGGCCAGCAGCACTCGCTTGTCGCCCACCCGAGCCCGCACCTCGCGAATCGCCTCTTCCACAAAGGCTTCGGTGGTCCAGGTGGGCTGGCATTCGCAGATGTGGTAGACAAAATTGCGAATCAGCGCGATGCCGCCTTTAGAGTGCACAACTTCAGGGTGAAACTGCACCCCGTAGAGCTTGCGGGTATGGTCGGCCACGGCGGCACTGGGGGTGTTGTGGGTGTGGGCCAGCACCTCAAAGCCCTCAGGCAGGCGGGTCACCGAGTCGCCGTGGCTCATCCACATGGTGGTGGCGTCTTCAACGTTGGTGAGCAGGTCGGTGGGGTCGTCAATGAAGAGGTCGGCTTTGCCGTACTCGCCCCGCTCGGCGCGGTCGACCTGGCCGCCTAGCTGCTGCACCATCAGCTGCATGCCGTAGCACACCCCCAGCACCGGAATGCCCAGCTCCCAGATGGCCGGGTCGCAGTGGGGCGCGCCGTTGTCGTAGACGGAGTTGGGGCCGCCCGAGAGAATAATGCCCTTGGGGTTAAGCTGCTTGAGCTGCTCGGCGGTGGTCCGATAGGAGAGCACCTCGGAGTACACCTCGGTCTCGCGAATGCGGCGGGCGATCAGCTCAGAATATTGGGAGCCAAAGTCGAGAATGACCAGCATCTGGCGGTTGACCTCTGGCAGGGAGTCTTCCCCAAGGTGGGTAGTCGGTTCGGTTTGAAGGGTCACGGGTTAAATCCTGCGGGTGGTGGGCTCGGGAGAGTTGACGATCAGGCGTTAGACGATAGGACCAAGGGGCAACGGCTCTAGGGCGGAGGAAAGCATGGATAAGCCAGGAAATCAGAGCATTTTTGCTCTGATCAGCGCTTAAGGGCTACCTCTGGGGCCAGTTGACGTCCAGATTTAGAGATTCTGCGACAGAATAGAGGCAGTGACTAGCGGGGAAAACCGCTTGCCCCAGGGCGGCAAGCGCGGTGAGTGGTGTATGCAGCTATTTAAAGACGTTTTATAAAAAGATATTCTTTCTAGTCTACCAAAACTTGATTGATCAACTCTTTAGCGAGTTGACTACGGGCTACAATCTGTCTCTGCCGGTCGAACACCACCGTCCCGACCGATAGAGGAGACGCGGTATGGGCATAGACGTAGGCGGTGGCCCGGGCGTCAATCCGCTCGACCATGTGCTGATAGACCTGCTGGGCCAAGGCGGCATCGCGATCGCGCAACAGCTCTAGCCCTGCCTCAACGGTTTTGGCCTCAAGAATTCGCTGAATCACCGCCAGGGGCACCCCCTGGGCCGCGCAGCAGGCGGCCAGAATCTCCTGGCGACCGTCGGCGACGTGGTGGTGGGTGTGAAAGATGCCTCCGGCCAGCTTGACCAGCTTGCCGTGGTAGCCGAGCAGCAGCACCCCCGCAACACCCAGTTCACCAGCCTCAACCAGCATGGGGCCGAGCCAGTTGGCGGTTTTGACCCGGCAATCGGGGTCGATCCCCAGCTTTACCGCCAGGTCTAGCCCGTTTTCGCCCAGGCAAAACACCAGGTGGCGGTACCGAGCTGCTTTATCGCGCAAAATTCTTCGCGCCTGATCAAGCTGGCCGGGGGCACTGAGAGGTTGTGAAATGCCGGCAGTGCCCAGCAGCGACAGACCCTCGACCACCCCAAAGGCGGCGTTGGAGGTGCGATCGCCCAGCGCTCGGCCCTCTGGCAAAATTATCGTCACCCGCAGGGTCTTGCCTTCGGGAATCAGCGGCGCGAGGTTG
>PYGV01000304.1 GCA_003022385.1 filamentous cyanobacterium CCP3
CGGTTCATCAGGTCTTCGGCCTGCTGGTAGCCGCCGCCTTCGAGGAACCAGCGCAGGCTGCGGGGCCAGCGATCGAGTTCCCACCAGGCCATGCGGGGAATCAGGCCGCCCCAGAAGAGCGACTTGCCGCCCAGGTTAAAGGCCTGCCCGCCGTCGAAGGTGGAGCCAAAGCCGTTGGCAAAGTTCTGCACTTTGAAGCGTTCGTAGAGGTTCCAGACGTGCTTGTCGAACTGGCCGACGCGGTGCTGCCGGGGCAGGTTGGCGGTGTGGGTGGGGAACAGGTAGCTGCCCGCCTCCAGCACCAGCACATCCAGGCCTAAGTCGGAGAGCTGGTCGGCCAGAATGCCGCCGCCGATGCCGGAGCCCACCACAATCACGTCGTAAAGCCGGTTCTCGTCGAGGTTGGGCGGAAAGAACTCCTGCTGGATGTTGGTGTTTTCGACCACGACCTCGGTCATGGGCGGAAAGGTGACGGCGGGGGCCTGGTAGAGGTAGTCGCCGCCGGAGACGGGCTGCAAAAAGAGGTCGGGGCCGTTTTGCCAGTAGGTGCGCTCCAGCACAAACTTAAAGGTGAAGCCGCCGCCGTAGCGGGCAGCGGGCAGCTCAAAGCGCCAGGCCCCGTTTTCGTAGAGGCCGGGGATGTCTTTGGCCCAGTTGTCGAGGTTGGTGCGGATTGTGATCTGGCGATCGGGGCGGTAGTCGGCGGTGGCGAAGCGAAGGGTGAACATGGTGGCTCTCCTGGGGTGTCGCTTTAACCTCCAGCGGGGATCAATCACGCTCCGGATAGAGCGTTGTGATCGTGATCAGTACTGGAGATAACCGCAGCCGCCTCTCCTATGCTGAGCATTCCTGTGCCCTAAGGAACGTGGATTTTTTAAGGTGCAATTCTTGTGGGTCAGGCATCTTGCCTGACCGTGGACAGCCGGGACGGCTATCCCACATTAATTTGATTCGCTATCCTAAGCGGAGTCGTTGGTGTTCGCGGAGCGAGTGCTAGGTACTCAGCCGCCCCAAAGGGGCTAGGGTACGGGAATGAATTGACAGGGGCGAGGAAACCTCCATACTGGGAGTCATAAGAATGTGCTGCCTCCGTATTTCCCAAAGCCGTCATGATTGCCACCAGCGATACCCACGTTTACCCTGTGATCTGGCAAGACGATCACCTGGTGCTGATTGACCAGCGGCAGCTGCCGGAGCGCTATAACATCGTGACCATTCACCGCTGTGACGACGTGGTGCGATCGCTGCGATCGGGCATTGTTCAGGGCGGCTCGGCCCTGGGTATTGCGGCGGCCTACGGGCTGTACCTGGGGGCCACCGAAATTCACACCGACGACCCCACTGCCTTTTGGGAGCGAATTGAGGCGATCGGCGACCAGTTTAAGCAGACTCGGCCCGACAAGGCCCACTTGCAGTGGGCCGTTGACACCATGCTGCGGGTGGTGCACCACTCCAGTGCCTCAATAGAGGAGGTGAGAGCGCAGCTGCTGGCCCAGGCCCAGGCCATCCAGGCCGAAGATTTTCGCCTCTGCCACGCGATTGGTGATTATGGCATTCAGGAATTACCTAGCAGTCCGGCCAAGCTGACGGTGCTGACCCACTGCAATCACGGGGCGCTGGCTACCTCGGGCTATGGCACGTCGCTGGGCATGATGCGATCGCTGTGGAAAGCAGGCCGCCTGGAGCGAGTCTACGCCGCCGAAACCCGACCTACCTTTCAGGGGTCGCGCCTCACCGCCTGGGAATGCGTGCAGGAGGGCATTCCGGTGACGGTGATTACCGACAGCATGGCGGCCCACTGCATGCAGCGGGGGCTCATTCACGCCGTGCTGGCCGGGGCCGATCGCATTGCCGCCAACGGCGATACGATCAGCAAAATTGGCACCTATAGCCTGGCCCTGGTGGCGCAGGCCCACGGCATTCCCTTTGTGGTGGCGGCCCCGGTGTCGACCGTCGATTTTACGGTGGCAACGGGAGAGGGCATGGCGATCGCCGAGCATGCTCCTGAGGAAATCTATCAGCTGGGCGACGCTCAGAGCGCTATTCACGGCGGTCAGCGGGTGACCTCTCCCAACGGGGCCGAGTTCTATAATCCTGCCTCCGATGTCACCCCGGCCCGCCTCATCACCGCGATTGTGACCGAGCGGGGGGCCTTTTCTCCACACCAGCTGGGCGAGCTGCAGGCGCAGTAACAAAACTCAGACCATTGACTTTTCTAGAGCAAGTGCCGCTCCTTTGCGCCACATCATTATGATTAGGAGGATCGCTGCCCCCCAATCTCTGTTTCAATTGCTCCAGCCATGCCTACCCTGCGCCCCCCAGCCCCTGTCTACAGGTATTTGCTGACGGTTTTTGCCGTAACCGCCGCTGTCATTGGGGTAAGGTTTTTGATCACCTGGGCCGCTGAGGTGTTTTTGCACCCCATTCCCATTTTGGGTGGCTGGCTCAAAAGCCTTGAAATTATTGAGCTGAGCGTCATTGTGCTGTTTGCGGTACTGGGTTTTGGACTGGGTAGCGCTACCCACCATCTGCCGGCTAAAACCTCACTGGGGCTGAAGTCGATCGCCCTGCTGGTGGCCCTGCCGCTGGTTTTCTTTAGCAGCTACTGGCTGCGGTACCAGCTGTGGCTCAGCCAGCTCACCGCCGAATCGACCCTGACCCGCCAGCAAATTACCGCCCTGGCCAACCAGGCCCTCAGCCGTGAGGGCGGCAGCCAGGGGTTTTGGGGGTACTACACTACCACCACCCGCATGCCCATCTTGCCCGCCACCGTCGACGAGCTGGAGCGCATGGCCGAAGACCAAAAATGGTTTCGCTCAGAGCTGACCCGCTTCAGCGGCATTGAGCCCGGTGTGTTTTCGATGATTTTTGATGGAGCCGGGTGGGGCATTCGCCTGTTCTATATGGCCTTGGCCTTTTTGACTGGGGTGATCTATTTTTTTAAGGGGCTGGCCGAGGCCGATGCGGCTCGGCTGCGCAGGCTGGCCCAGGGCACTGCGGTAAAGCGATGACATCCCTCAGGGCTCTGGTGCTGGCCGGAGGCCACAGCTCTCGCATGGGCCACGACAAAGCGCTGATATCGCTAGGAGCCGAAACGCTAATTGAACGCACCTGTCGAGTGGCGATCGCCTGTGCCGATGCGGTGTATGTGGTGACGCCCTGGGGCGATCGCTACCGCCCCCTGCTACCGGCCTCGGTGCAGTTTATCGCCGAGCGGCCCCTGCCAGAGCTGGCCGAAACCTGCCGGGGGCCGCTGGTGGCGCTGGTGCAGGGCCTGACCTGGCTCCGATCGCGGCCTGAGGGCAGTCCAGAGTGGGTGCTGGTGCTGGCCTGCGACATGCCCAACCTGTCGGCGGCGACCCTAGGCCCCTGGCGCACCGAACTGGCCAGCATTCCCCTGCCCTACCTGGCCTACCTGCCCCAGCGCCAGCACCGCTGGGAGCCCCTGTGTGGGTTCTACCGCACGGCGGCCCTGGAGTCGCTGCGGCAGTATGCGATCGCATCTTCAACGCGATCGCTCCAGGGCTGGCTCAACCAAAATCCAGTGCAGCCAATACCGGCAGTGGATGACGCGCTGCTGGCCAACCTCAACACCCCTGCCGAGTGGCAGCAGTGGCAGCAGAGGGCGAAGCCGTCGGTCTAGCCTGAAATTCATATCGAATCCTATTCTCAAACCCCCGATTCCCCAAAAACCAAACGTAGAGGCACGTAGCATGCGTCCCGCCAAATCGGAGGTAACCAAGCAGGATTTCAGGCTGGCCCCTGCCGATTCATGGCCGTCAGGTTGCGGATCTGACGGCTCAAGTTGCCCCAATGCTGGCTTTAGCCACCCGCTTTAGGCGCAGGGTTAGCAGGGTTGGTATCGGGTCCGGCATTGGTCTCCGAAGACGCTGCATTGGGTGCTGTCTCAGGTGCGGCAGCCGGTGCAGCAGCCGGTGTTTGGGGCGCTGCACTGGGCCACGGAATGCGCGGGTCGGCGGCAATCAAGCGGGCCACTTCTCGGGCTCCGTAGCGGTTGACGTGGCTGGGGTCGGCAAACAGGTGCGACTGCCAGCGCCATTCTTCTAACAAATCGACCAGGGTGAGGGTGCCCTGGTTGGCCCTGTCCTGCAAAAATCGCTGAAACTGGCGTTCGTAGCCCAGTCGCACCCCGTCCAGATAGTCATTGCTGAGGGGCAGGTTAACAAACACCAGGGGAATGTTTTCGCTCCTGAGAAACTGGGTCAGGGCATCAAAGGAGGTCGTCTGCACTCCCTCTAGGCGAAAGGGGCGATAGGAATTGTCGTACACCCCCCGCACCCGAGGAAAACTGCGGTAATAAACCGCCGGGTTGAACTGGTCGTTGACGGCGAGAAAGCCCTGGGCGTTGATCGGGCTGGGGGGAACCGTGCCATGCTCAGGTTCGGTTAGCTCAGGGGATGCGGCGGTGCCTGCAGCGGGGGCTTCTGATGCGGCGGGCGATTTCTCTCGACTTTGCAGAGTGACTACGGCCCCATCGCGAACGGCGGCGTAGCCGGGAGAGGCAAGAATTTCGGCAAAGGTGCGATCGAAGCGGCCGCTGTTGAAGGCGCGCGACCCCTCAGCCCAAATTACGAGCCGGGGGTGCAGATCGGGGGCCAATAGCTGCCGCGTCAAAAAGCTCACCACCTGGGCGGTGGCTCCGTTAACGCTGAAGTTGTAGACCCGCAGGCCGGGGTGACCCTGTACGGCCAGCGCCTGCTGCAGCACCTGCGGATCGACGCCTTGCAGCGCTCGCGAGCTGCCCACAATCAGCACATCCGGCGGACCCTGGGTCGCCACATAGGCGCGGTACAGGCTGACCTGCTCGTCAAGCACATCGCTACCCAGGGCCGGAAACGCTCGGGGCAACCCCTGCTGGGCCGCCTGCTGCTGGGCCAGGTCAAGATTGCGCTGGTACTCCCGCGCCTTGCGCTGGCCAAACACATGGCGGGGGTCGTCGGTAGGCAGGTCTTGAATCAAGGCGATCGCCCGCCCCCAGGCCCCGGCCACCTGATGCCACTGGGCCGCGGTGGTGGCGGTGGCGGCCAGCTGGGCGGCCTGACTGGCTTCGCCAACCGCCTGGTGCCAGGGGTCACTGGCGGCCATGGGGGCTGCGATCGCCGTGTTTGTCGAACGGGTACTGGTAGCCAGGGGGCTAGAGCGTCCGGCACAGCAGGTGAGCAAAACGCCCAACATTATCGATGCCGTTAGCCCGCCCCGAGAGGTGAGGAGATAAGTCATGGCAGTAATCAGGGCGCAGGTAATCAGAGGTCTGGCTAAAGCCGGTCAGTTTGTGACGAGACACCCCAACTACAGTCTAGAAAATTGCGCTGCCAGGTTGGGGAACCGACTAGCGTTGGCATCCACCGTTAGAACACTGTATTTCAACGGCTGCGATCGTAGGGCGCGTCACGCTGAGTAGGCCATATGAACAGCAGGCCGATGTCCAGTTTCCTTGAGCTTATTGAGCGAAAGCAACGCTACTGCGCTGCCAGCACGCGATCGCCCTCACCACAGGCCCACCCGGGGAGGATTTTATTTTTTTAAACACTCTGCAATAGTGGGGCTGTCTCCCGTCATTGTCCCCAGTAATAGAGAGGTAACCGGTGGTACCTATCAAAGACTACAACCCAGGCCAGCGCACGCCCTACGTCACCTACGGGCTGATTGTGCTCAATATCGTCATTTTTATCTACGAACTTAGCCTGCCTACCTACGGCCTGAACGACTTTTTCCACGCCTGGGCGGTAGTGCCCTCAGAATTGTCAACCAGCCTGACGACCGGCGTTTCAGCCGTCAACGCCGAAGAATGGCTGACGGTCGTGACCAGCCAGTTTCTCCACGGCGGCTTTTTGCACCTGGCAGGCAACATGCTCTACCTGTGGATCTTTGGCAACAACGTCGAAGACCAGATGGGGCACCTGCGGTTTCTGGTGTTTTACCTGCTGTGCGGCACCTTGGCTAACCTGGTCCAGTGGTTTTTTGCCATGGGGGCAGGCATTCCGTCTTTAGGGGCCAGCGGCGCGATCGCCGGGGTAATGGGCGCCTACATCTTTCGCTTCCCAGACGTACGCATTCTCACCATCGTGCCCCTGGGGCCATTTCCCCTGCCGCTGAGAATCCCAGCCCTGTTTTACCTGGGCATTTGGTTTGCCCAGCAGGCCGTCTACGGCTTCGCCAGC
>PYGV01000305.1 GCA_003022385.1 filamentous cyanobacterium CCP3
ACCCACCCGCGATCGCCCGTTTCCCCCTTCTATCGCCACCTGCACGGGTTCCGCAAAGGGAATCAGCGTCAGGCGACCATCCCGTAAATAAGGCAATAGCGCCTCATTCATGGCCGTCGCTGCCACAACCGGGGTAGTCGCCAACGGGCTGACCCAGCCGCCGCCGGGGTTGGCCACCTTTCTGCCGCCGACGGGCTGTAGCTCGCGCTGGCGATCGCGAAACGCCCGCTGCGCCTTCGAAATGGCAAACTCTTCGCCATCTACGGTGTACAGACCCGCTTTGGCCTGGAGCAAATCGCCGTCGTCGGAGGCGGGCAGCGCCTGGGCGGTGAACTGGCCCCCCACTACTTTGTGGGGCTGCACCAGGCACACATCTAGATTGAGCCTGAGCGCCGTCAGCGTGGTGGTGTAAGCAGCAGTCGAACCGCCCACCACCAAAATTGAGCAGGTGAGTTCAGCCCCGGCGGCTGGGCGGGTAAACGACCCATCGGCAAACACCCCATTGCGTTGAGTAACGGCATTAGACATAGCGGCGAAGAGTCTCTAGAGTGCAATGATTTTAAGGCAGGTCAGCGGACAGTGCGCTAGGGGTGGGCTCGCAACCGATATGAATATTTATTCACTAAAAGGTCAGCCAAAGGTAAGAGACATGGCCGACTAAATCGACCCAAAGAACCGGTCTATGTCTGCCTGCTGAGCGATGCAGCAGTATGACTGCTCGTTCTATAACTGGGCAAGACAACCACTTATGACCTACCGATAAGTGCGACTTCTTTCAGGAGATTTTTATGACTGTTAATGCGATCGCAACAAAGTTTCAGCGCATTCTTTGCGTCGGCCTGGTTGCTCTAGTGATTGGCTCTAGCCTTCTGTTTGGCTTTAGCACCCCCGCCACTGCCCTCGGCAACAAAGCCGGAGATATCGTCCAAGAGCGGGCCGAGCGCGAGTTTGACAGCAAAACCGGGGCTGGTACCGCCAACCAGCTTGAAGGCCGCGCTCAAGAAGAGATCGGCAAGGCTCAGCGCAAAATCGACCGAGCAACCGGTGGCACCAATGGCCTTGGCAATCAGATTGAAGGTCGTGCCCAACGCGAAGCCGGTCGCGCCCAGGGTGCTGTCGAAGATGCCGCCGATGCCGCTCAAGATGCTGGCGAAAGCTTTGTAGATTCCGTCAAGGATTTCTTTGGTCAATAGAGCTACGGCTTAAACAGGATTCTCTCTCTTCTCTAAATATTTGTCGAATTGTCGCTGATTTGACATTGGGTAGCCTCAGCTATGGGGCTGCTTTTTTTATAGCTGTATTGAATCCGCAAAATTGGAGGGCTTGTAGAGATGCTCTCTAACGATCCCCCCAACCCCCCTTGAAAAGGGGGGCAACAGATCGGAGTTTTGAGAGCCCACTTTTTAAGGGGGCGGCGAAGCAGGGGATCCATGGTCTGTAGCGGTGTTTCATAGATTTGCGCTGAAAATGAACCCAAGATGGTGCATCGCTGCGCGGATTCACCCTACAGTTTCGTGATTGGGGTGCGGTGCTAGCGGCATGGACGATTGATATTAGATAAGATCAGGGACTATGACCCTCACCCAACACATGCTGACAGGCTTGCCGGGCAATCCCCTGGTGGGTCTTGAGAAGGCCGACGATCTGTGGCAGCGCTATCGCACGGGCGACTTGCCCCAGCACCAGGTCATTGACCAGGCCGAAGCACCCCTGGAAACGGTGGAGTGGGATGTGGTGATCTGCGGCGGCACCCTGGGCGTGCTGGTGGGGGCAGGGCTGGCGCAGCGGGGCTGGCGCGTGGCTATCCTTGAGCGCGGTGTGTTGCAGGGGCGCGAGCAAGAGTGGAATATCTCGCGGCGCGAACTGACCGCGCTGACAGAGCTGGGCCTGCTGAGCGAAACCGAATTAAACGAGGTCATTGCCTCGGAATACAACCCGGCCCGCATTCAGTTTGGCGAGGGCGACCCGCTCTGGGTCGAGGATGTGCTCAACGTTGGGGTAGACCCCAGAGCGCTGCTGGAGCGGCTCAAGGTCAAATTTATAGAGGCTGGGGGCAAGCTGTTTGAGCACACCGCCTTCGACTTAGCTTCGGTGCACCCCAACGGCGTGCTGGTGAAGGCGAAGCAGCCCTTCACTACCCGATTGCTGATCGATGCCATGGGCCACTTTTCGCCGCTGGTGCGCCAGGCGCGAGGCCCCAGCAAGCCCGATGCGGTGTGCCTGGTGGTAGGCACCTGCGCGGAGGGCTATGCTCAAAACGAGACGGGCGATTTGCTGGCGTCGTTTACGCCCCTGCGGCACCAGTGCCAGTACTTTTGGGAGGCGTTTCCGGCCCGAAATGGGCGCACCACCTATATGTTTAGCTATATGGATGCCGACCCCAGACGGCTGAGCCTGAGCGAGTTTTTTGAGGAATACTGGACGCTGCTGCCGGAGTATCAGGGGGTGAACCGGTCAGATTTGCAGGTCAAACGAGCCCTGTTTGGCTTCTTCCCTTGCTATAAAAACAGCCCGCTGCAGTACCCCTGGGGGCGCATTCTGGCGGTGGGCGACAGCAGCGGCAGCCAGTCGCCGCTGAGTTTTGGCGGCTTTGGGGCCATGATTCGCCACCTGGAGCGGTTGGTCACGGGCATTGATGAGGCGCTAGGGTGCGATCGCCTCGGTGCGGCGGCCCTGGGTGCCCTCCAGCCCTACCAGCCCAACCTATCGGTTACCTGGCTATTCCAAAAATCGATGAGCGTAGGGATGGATCAAAACCTGTCTGAGCAGCACATCAACCGCATGCTGACCTCCATTTTTGCGGCGATGGCTGCGCTGGGCGACCCCACCCTCAAGCCCTTTTTACAGGATGTGGTGCAGTTTCCGGCCCTGGCCAAAACCCTGGCGGTAACCTCGATCAAGTATCCGGGTTTGGTGGCCAAAATTATTCCCCAGGTGGGCATTGAATCCCTGGTGAGCTGGCTGGGACACTACGGCAGCCTGGCCGGGTACAGCGCCCTAGAACCTCTGGTTCGCGCCCTGGGTCCAGTGTTTGAGTCACTGCCCCCGGTGCCGCGATACTATAGCCTTCGTTGGCGAGATAGCCTGTTCTATGGCAGCGGTAAGGACTACAACGCCTAAATGACCAATTCTGCATTACCCCGAGAGCGCCTGTATCAAGAGCTGCAGCAGCCTTTAGATCAGGTGAGTTTGTCCAGGGCGGCTCTGTATATTGCGCAAGAAGAGTATCCCTACCTGGTGGTTGACGACTACCTGGCCATGCTCGATCGCATGGCCGACACCCTGAGCCAGCGCCTGCCCAAGGCCCCCTACCCGCTCAAAATTATTGGTGCCATCAACGACTATTTGTTTGGCGACCTCAACTTTCGTGGCAACAGCATTGACTACTACGACCCCCGCAACAGCTTTCTCAACGACGTGCTAGAGCGGCGGGTGGGCATTCCTATTACCCTGTCGCTGGTGTATTTAGAGCTGGCCCGCCGCATTGGCTTTCCGATGGTGGGGGTGAGCATGCCGGGGCATTTTCTGATTCGCCCTGTGGTCGATGAGATGGATATTTTTGTTGACCCCTTTCACAGCGGCGAGATTTTGTTTGAGCAAGACTGCCGCGATCGCCTCAAGCAGATGTTTGGCGACGCCGCCCAGATCGAGCCGCAGCACCTGGCCCCGATTACCCCGGCCACTTTCTTGGTGCGAATGTTGACCAACCTGAAGATGATTTATCTGCAAAATAGAGATGTACCCAAGGCGCTCGATGCGATCAATCGCATTTTGCTGATTTACCCCGAGGCGGTGAACGAATGGCGCGATCGCGGCCTGATTCACTACCAGCAGGGGCAGCTTGGCGAGGCCCAGCGCGATCTGGAGCGCTACCTGTTTGAGCACCCCGATGCCCCAGATGCCTTTGAAATTCGCCGCGTAATTGAGCAAATCGAGAGCGTGCAGGATGAACCATGACCAACACCCTCAAAGCCCCTGACCCAAAGCCCGAATCTCCTAAAACCGCTGCGTCACCTCTGCTGCGGTTCTATCGCTCGTCGATGGGCAAAAAGCTGATCACCGGGTTTACGGGACTGGCGCTGGTGACGTTTGCGCTGGCGCACATGGTAGGCAACCTGCTGCTGTTTGTAGGCCGCGATGCCTACAATGCCTACGCCCTGCTGGTGAGCAACTTTGGCGTTGTCTACTATGCGTTTGAGGTGGCGCTGACGGCTGTCGTACTGCTGCACGCCTGGGTGGGCGTTGAGATTTTTTGGCGCAAACGGCAGGCGCGGCTGCAGGGCTACAGCACCTACCAGTCGGCGGGTGGCTCTAGCTACCAAACCCTCAGCTCGCGCACCATGATTATCACGGGCTCGGTGCTGGCGGTGTTTTGGGTCACCCACCTGATGACGTTTCGCTATGGCACCCACTACACCACCGAGCTGGGCGGCGACACCGTGCGCGACCTGGCCCGTCTGGTGATTGAGACGTTTCAGTCGCTGCCCTACGTGGTGGGCTATACGGTCGTTTTGGGGCTGCTGGCCTCGCACCTGCGCCACGGCTTTTGGAGCGCGCTGCAATCGATCGGGCTATTAAATAGAGAGATTCGGCCTCTGGCCTACGGCACGAGTGCGGTGGTGGGTGTTGGCATTGCGGCAGGGTTTTTGCTGCTGCCCTGGGCGATCTATTTGGGTTGGGTGAGCTAGGGGCGATCGCACCCGAACCAGCGCAAGTAGGCTGGGTAAAGCGTTAGCGGAACCCAGAAGTTCTTACATTGTGGTGTCGGTAGACTTCACAGCGAGGTCAACATGCTTCACAGCTGTGCCAGTATGCTTTACAGCTGTGCCAGTTTAATAAGTTGGGGGCTGTGTTTAACGAAGTGGCACAGCTGTATGCTTCATTGCTGTGCCAGTTTAATGAGTTGGGAGCTGTGTTTAATAAGTTGGGGGCTGTGTTTAATAAGTTGCGGGCGCTGTAAGCTTTATCGCTGTGCCAATTTGCGATTAGAAACCGGGTGCCTGCCGCTTGTAGCCCAATACTGAGATGAACAATAGGCACCCGGTTTCTTGCAGTGAACCTACTCAATCAGCAGGGTCTTGGTCAGTATCGCCATCCACTGGTTGGGCTGGTCGGTGGGCATGGGGTCGCTCCAGTCGTTGGGGTCGGCGTAGCCCAGGGCGTGGAGGATTTTGATGGTGCGATCGATGCCCGCCAGGCTGCCGTAGAGCATGTGGCGCACCTTCTCGGGGTTTAGGGACCGGGTCCCTTTGCCTTGGCCCCCAACTCCTGGCGGCAGCGGCAGAGACCCGGTCCCTTGAGTCTCTTGGTTGTCGCTGGCTTCTGGTTCTTGATAGTCAAACATCGGTTCTGTTCCTTGTAGTGGGTACGGAAGAAACAGAACGCGAAAACCCTAGCCACCCGCGCTTGCCGTGCAAACTGAGGGGGCTAGGGTACCATGAGCCTAGCCTCGCAATCTGCTTGAGAGAGTTGCGGGGTTAGCTGTCGGTTGGTGTTGCGAGCACCTTCAGGCAGCGCTAAAGTTTTCGAGTTCTGTGCAAACACCGCTCGGGCCGAACGGCTTAATGGATGAGTGTATTGGTACAAAAGCTCCCTGTCAAGCGTGTAGAGGCAAGGACATTACTGGTGAAGATTTTCTAAAGTACCTGAATAACATCACTGAGAAAGCTTACTATGCCGATTAAGATATGCATAACGCGCCTATTCGGGATAGTTATAGCGGTTCCTGAATGGGCGAGGTACGATCAAAGTAGAGGAAATACTGCGCACGCTACAGTCTTAGTTTTCCTTTAGGAGAGTGTGATGAAAGCCTACTCACTTGACTTCCGGGAAAAGATCATTGACGTTTACTTTACAGAGCACGTGTCTGTTCGCAAACTAGCCAAGCGATTTGGCGTGTCGAAGAGTTTTGTAGAAACTCTTCTCAAGCGTCTCCGAGAAACGGGTGATATTTTGCCTAAGCCCCATGGGGGTGGACCACAACCCAAACTCAATGCGGAACAACTGAAGCTTGTGAAGGCGTTAGTCGATGCGGACAACGATGCGACCCTGGACGAACTGCGGGACCGTCTAGCCGCTGAAACCTCGATTTTGATGAGTCGGTCGTCGATGGGACGGATTGTGCAGAAGCTTGAGTTGACTCGTAAAAAAAAACGCTGTATGCGACCGAGGCTGCGAGCG
>PYGV01000306.1 GCA_003022385.1 filamentous cyanobacterium CCP3
CACCCATCCACTCCCCTACCCCGGTACCCGCTGATGCCACTCCGTTGCCTGCTCATAGGCATAGCCCACCTCAAACAGCAGGTCTTCGCGCAGAGCATTGCCAATAATCTGCAGGCCAATGGGCAGGCCCTGGTCGTCAAACCCGCAGGGCAAACTCAGCCCCGGCAGCCCGGCCAGGTTAACCGGAATGGTCATCAGGTCACCCAGGTACATGCTGAGCGGGTCATCTACCTTTTCTCCGGCTTTGAAGGCCGTGGTAGGGGTGGTAGGGCAGACCAGCACATCCACCTGGCCAAAGGCGGCCTCAAAGTCCTGCTTGATGAGGGTGCGTACTTTTTGAGCTTTGAGATAGTAGGCGTCGTAGTAGCCTGCCGACAGCGCATAGGTACCAATCATGATCCGGCGCTTCACTTCATCTCCAAAACCCTCGGCACGGGTTTTGGTGTACATATCCATCAGGCTGTCGTTGTTGTTGCGAGCGCCGTACTTGACCCCGTCGTAGCGGGCCAGGTTCGACGAGGCCTCGGAGGGCGCAATGATGTAGTAGGTGGGCAGACCGTAGGAAAACCTGGGGCAGGAGATCTCTTGAACTTCGGCGCCGAGATCTTTGAGCTGCTGAATCGCTTTTTCGACCGCCGCTCGCACAGCGGGATCAATGCCCTCAGCGGCGAAGGTTTCAGTAATAATGCCTACCTTACGCCCCTTGAGATCGGTCTTGAGGCTCTGGGTATAGTCAGGAATTTTTACATTTAGGCTGGTGGAATCCCTGGGATCGTGGCCAGCAATACCCTGGAGCAGCAGGGCCGCATCTTCAACGGTGAGGGTTAAGGGGCCAATCTGGTCGAGGGAAGAGGCAAAGGCCACTAGGCCAAACCGCGATACCAAGCCGTAGGTAGGTTTGAGCCCAACCACACCACAAAACGCGGCTGGCTGACGAATTGAACCCCCTGTATCCGACCCCAGGGCCACCGCGCATTCTCTAGCCGCGACAGCCGCCGCAGACCCACCCGAGGACCCGCCGGGTACGCGGGTGACGTCCCAGGGGTTGCCGGTGAGCTGGTAGGCCGAGTTCTCGGTGGAGCTGCCCATGGCAAACTCGTCTAGGTTGGTCTTGCCCAGGGCGATCGCCCCCGCCTCTCGCAGCCGCTCTGTCACCGTTGACTCGTAGGGCGGCACAAAATTTTCCAGAATCTTTGACGCGCAGGTGGTGCGTACCCCCTGGGTACAGAGGTTGTCTTTGAGCGCAATGGGAATGCCCGCCAGCATGCCAATGTCTTCGCCAGCGGCAATGCGAGCATCCACCTGGGCCGCCTGGGCCAGGGCTTGTTCCCCTGTGACCGTCAGGTAGCTGTGAATTTGGGGTTCCAGGGCTGCAATCTGGTCGAGGTAGCCCTGGGTAATCTCCACCGCAGAGCGTTCTTTGCTGACCAACTGTTGATGCAGGGCGCGGATGACAGACATGGGACTCCTTAACAACTGATCCGGTGGCAATAACGGCACCAAAGTACCAGTATAGGTAAGGATGGAGCCAGGAGTGCTGTTTGAGTCAGCAGGTGCAGATGCCACCTTGCTGGTGCCCTATTAGCTGGTTCTAGTAGCTGACCAATAGGGACGCAAGATCCACGATGCCAAGGAGGATGACGAACGTACTATTCTCAAGCACATCTTCCACCCGATAGAATAGTTGGTGTCAACTAACTAGTACGGCGTCGGTTTGCTACCTGTAGCTCGCATCTTTCCAGGGTGAGGCAGGCGGTGAAGTCCGGCCCCTTTTATGGCACACACTCGGTTATTTCAGCTTTTGCATCAAGCTGTTGCAAAGGCATCCCTGTCCGAAGGCGATCCTAAAGATTCTAAGCTGTCTGACCCCCTAGAGAAGGGAACGCTGTCGCGGCGTAGCCTGCTGCGCTGCTCGGCCCTAGCGGCAGGAGCCTTAGCCCTGGGAGACTTGACTTCCAGAGACCAAACTGCCCTGACTCCGCCGCCACAGATTGCTGTAGTTGGAGGGGGAATTGCCGGGTTGAATGCGGCCTATACGCTGCAAAAACTAGGCCTATCTGCCACAGTCTATGAAGCCAAGCCCTACGTGGGAGGGCGCATTCAGTCGCGCGCGGGGCTAATTGTGCCGGGGTTGGTCAACGACCTGGGGGCGGCGTTCATCAACTCCGACCATCATGATCTGCTGGCGCTAGTAGAAGAGCTGGGGCTAGAGCTGTTCGATCGCCGCTCCCTGACCAAAACCCTGCCCTTTCCGGAGGTGGCCTTTTACTTTGAGGGCCGCACCCTGGAAGAATGGGAGCTGGTAGAGGCGCTAACGCCCCTGGCGGCGCAAATTGGGCGGGACGGCGCGCTACTGGTTGACGATTTTGACCGCTACGCGCCTCAGTTTGATGCGCTGTCGGTAGCCGACTATTTGGATTTGCACCAGAACAAAATTGGGCGGCGGTACGTGCGATCGCTGCTCGAAGCCACCATTCGCAGCGAGTACGGCGTTGAAGCCCACGAATCGTCGGCGCTACAGCTAATCTATAACTTGCCTCAGGTGCGCAACCGCCGGGCTGAACCGCTGACCGCCGACGAGCTATTTTTGGTCAAAGGCGGCACCGGGCGCATTCCCCAAACCCTGGCCGCGCAGTTGCAGAACCCGGTTAAGACCGGCTGGCAGTTGCAATCCATCGAGAGCCAGGGCAGCGGTTTTCACTTGAGCTTCAACCGGGGTGCGATCGCAGCCGACTACGTGATTCTGGCCCTGCCGTTTCCGGCCCTGCGGCGGGTCGATTTGCGGGTTGAGTTACCCAAGACTTTGCGGGAGTTTATTCAGGAATGTGGCCCCGGTCGCAACGAAAAACTCTTTGCCGGGTTCACCCATCGCCCCTGGCTACAGCCCAAGGGGTTCACGGGCGGAGCCTGGAGCGACTTGGGCTACAGCGGCCTGTGGGATGACACCCAGCGCCAGCCCGAGCACCATCAGGGCGTGCTGACTTTCTTTTTGGGCGGCGATGAGCTGCGCTGTGCTGAGGGAGACGTGGCCGATCGCGGGCGAGAGATGATTGATCGCACAGTTCCCCATTTGCGAGACCTACAGGGGGCAGCGGGCGATCGCTACGCCCGCACCGCCTGGGCTAAAGACCCTGATTTTGGCGGTGGCTACAGCACCTTTGGGCCGGGGCAGTACCTCAAGTTCAAAGACTTTCTCTACGTCGAGTCGGACGATCCCCTGCAGCAGCAGACCGTGGCGGTGGGCCACCTGGCCTTTGCGGGCGAGCAGTTTAGCGATGAGTACTACGGCTATATGAACGGGGCGGCGCAAACCGGACGACTGGCGGCGGGGGCGGTTTATGGGGCGATCGCAGACCAGCTTGGCGTTAGAACTCATCCCGCTCAAACTCACCCGCCGACAAGCCTGACCCTGGCCTAAAAGCCTGCTCAAAGATTTGCGCTCAGGGATTTGCGCTCAGGCCAATTTGCCAAAACAGAGGCCTCAAAACCGAGCGGTTTTAGGGCCTCTGCAGTTAATTCAAATCAACTCACAATGGTGCAGCTGCATCAGCCAGGCACCATTAAGTGGGTTGGCCAATGCAAATGTAGGATGGGTTAGCGGTAGCGTAACCCATGCGGGCATTGGGTTTCGTGCCTAAACCAACCTACATCAGCTTATATTTAATTGCGCTTGCCTACTTAGTCGCGGTTGATGGCGATCAGCAGCCGCAGAATGAACACAAACAGGTTGATGTAGGTGAGGTACATCGACAGCGCTGCCGACAGGTACTGCTCGTCTTTGTAGGTGCGGGGCAGAATGAAAAAGTCCACCACCGAAGCCCCGCAAAACACCAGCACGCCCAGGCCAGAGATGGCGATGTCGAGAAACTGGGGAATGGGGCCACCAAACAGAGAGAAGATAAACTGACCCACTACCGCAATCAGGACAGCAACAATGCCAATACCGATGGTGCGGGTGAGGGCAAAGCCGTCTTCCTCTGAGAGATTAGACCCAATTTGGCGAGCCGCGATAAAGACAATGCCGCAGGACAGCGCCGCAAACCCAATGCCAGTGACGCCGACCCCGGAGGTGCCAATGGCCACCGCCAGCAGACCGCTGAGGGTGTAGCCAGTGAGCAGGCTGTAGGTAGCCAACAGAGGCAGAGCAGTGCTGTTGTTGCCCTTAGAGGCCACATTCATCGCCACAAAAAATAGGGCGATTTGGGCGATGAACGCTACCCAAAAGGTGGGCATAAAGATGGCCGGGTTGCTGGCCATCACGCTCAGGCCGCCAAAGGAGCCCAGGGCAGTCAAAATTAGGCCACCACCCACAAAGGGTAGGGCATTTTTGATCACGTTAGGGCCGACTAAGGATTGGCCCTTGGCCTTGCTAATCGCTTCACGAAAGTTACTAGTGTTACTCAAAGCCCTATCCTCTCCAGTGAAATAGATTTGGCAAAATAGATTTAGGTGACCGGTCAGGGCGATGGCCCTCCTGGGCTGTCTTTGACCATCGCACAAGCTGCATTAGACCTCAGAGCTAGCTTAGCCGCTAAATCTGGGTAAGCTGTTTTTTTCTTACTTAGATTTTAGTCAACTTTACTGAATTCAACGGGCTGTCTGGGGTGTGGATATCTACCCGTCATTCGCCGCCAGTTGGCCGCCGCTTGCCCAAGAGTCACAGGCTGCTCTGAGTTAGGGGCAAGGGCAACTATCATCGAACCAGAGGCCATAGGTCAAGGAGCGTTGAGATGGCAGCTGGGGCGCTTAGGTCCGAAGCAGGCAGGCAGGAGAGAAAAATTGCCCCTAGGGGGTCACGGCGCCGGTGGCGGCTCTGTTTGGGGGTGGCCACTACGGTCGCTCTGGCCTGGACACCGATCGCCCAGGCCCAGGAGCACACCACCGCTGAGCCAGGCGTTGGGTCAGATCACATCATTCGCTCTAACCGCCGCGTGATTCTTCGGCAGTCACCCGTGATTATTCGGCAACCACCGATCATCATGGTGCCCTACCCCCGCCCCAGCCCAGAGGCCGAACGGGTCCGGGTCGAGTTTGACGCCCGAGGCAGCGACTGGGGCGCTGTTTACCTAAATAACCAGCTGGTCTACCGCCCCCATAACTTCGATCGCCAGGAAACTCTCTACCTACCTCCTGGCGGCTATCGGCTCGAGGTTACCGGCGTGGTGCGCTCCGATCGCTGGGCTAGCGGCTACCTCGACCTGGGCCGCGATAGCTCCCGCGTAGTGGTGATTCGCTTTTCTAAAGCTGAGGGCGTTACCGTATCGGGTAGCCCCTATGTCTGGATCCCTGACTGATAGCTGGGGTGGCCAGTTGGCATGTTCAAACTGGCCACCGGAACAACCTACAAACTTATTTCAAAGCCGCGATCTTGATCGCCTCCGGATGGCCAGGGTTGCCGTGGATGACCAGGCTGCGCTGGTTGGCATGGAGGTGACGCGCGATCGCATAGATCGTCTCCACCTGGTCGGGTGCCCCTGCCTGGGCCGCCAGTTCACTGAGGGTCAACGGCTGTGGGCTGTGGGCCAGGGCGCTGACCACCGCCTGCTGTAGATCGAGCACTCCGGCGGCGGCCAGTTTACCCGCCTCTACTCCCGGTTGGTGGTAGGCGTTGATATTCACTAACGAGGCGTAAAAACCCACCGCTCGCTCATACAGCGCGATCATGGCCCCCACGGTGTGGGCATTGACTTCGGGAATGGTCAGGGTGATGGACTGGCGCTGGTTTTCGTAAAGGGCCTTGCGGGTGCCCTGCAAAAAGCCAAACAGAAAGTCGCCGCTGGTGGCACCGGGCTCCATCTCCACCGAATTGCCCTCGCGATCCTTCAGCACCTCGATAAAGGTGACAAAGAAGCTGGCTACCCCCTCGCGCAGCTGCTGCACGTAGGCGTGCTGGTCTGTAGACCCCTTGTTGCCGTAGACGGCAATCCCCTGGTAGACCAGGTTGCCGTCGAGATCTTTTTCTTTGCCCAGCGACTCCATCACCAGCTGCTGCAGGTAGCGGCTAAACAGCAGCAGGCTGTCTTTGTAGGGCAGCACCACCATGTCTTTTTCGCCCTTGCCGTTGCCCGCATAGTACCAGGCCAAAGCAATTAGGGCGGCGGGGTTGCGGCGCAGGTCGGGCACGCGGGTGGCGGCCTCCATTTCTTTCGCACCGCCGAGAATGG
>PYGV01000307.1 GCA_003022385.1 filamentous cyanobacterium CCP3
GGCGTAGGGGTCGTAGCCCTGTCCCTCATAGCCGCTATTGAAGCGCTCGGTTCCAGCGGCACTGTCGTTGCGATAATCAGTTGTGCCGTAGTCTGAACCGTAGCCGGGAGCGGGTGCGCTGGGGCGGTTCTCCCCTGGAGGGGCTTCGCGATCGTAGCGATCGCTGTAGCCTGAGTTGCCATAGCCCGCTTCGTCATAGCTGGGGCGGGTGGACTCAGAGCTGGGCGATCGCGCTGCGTCCCCATTCGAGAATTGGCCGTAGTCTGAGCGGCCATAGTCCTGGTCATAGTCCTGTCGGCCATAGCCCTGGGCATAGTCCGGGCGATTATAGTCCTGCCGGTCATAGTCTGAGCGTCCATAGTCCTGCTGACCATAGCTCGACTGGCCGTAGTCCTGACGACCATAGTCAGAGGCGGGGGGCTGACTGGGTTCTGGCGGGCGATTTCCTGATGAAGGCGCGGTGCGGTCGTAGCCAGAGCTGCCGTAGCCGCGATCGACATCGCGACTATCACCATAGCGATCGCCGTAGCCCTGGCCGCCGTAGCCAGAGTCACTATAGCCCTGTCCACCATAGCCGGGGTCGCTATAGCCCTGGCTGCCGTACCCCTGATTGCCATAGCCCTGGCCGCTGTAGCCGGTCGTGCCGTAGGCGCGGTTGTCATAGGCGGGGCTGCCGTAGCGCTGCCCACCCGCTCCGCCCCGGTTGTCATAATCCCAGTCGTCGTCCCAGCTGCCCCAGGAGGAGTTGCCCTGGTAGCCGTAGTTGGGCCGCGCATCCAGGTCATCGTCAAAGGCAAAGGTTTTCTTCAGGGTATTGCCAATCTGGCCCAAAATGCCGCCCTCGGGAGCATCGTCGGCCTCATATAGATAGGCCTCGCGGTTGAGGTCGTAGAGCTCGTCTTGAAGCTCGGTCTGGGCCATGTCGATGCCGCGCTCGTCGCTCTGCTCCAGGTAGTCGCGCAGTTCCTGCACCAAGCCTTCGATGCGGCGACGGCGATCGCGGGCAAACTGCATGCCAAAGTCGAGCGCCACCTCCCGCAGCAGCCGCTCGGCCTGGAAGGTGAGTGCCTCGGCCCGGTTGCGCTTCTCGACTCGCTCACGCTGGAGGCGATCGGTTTCGGCAAACTCCTCCGCCTCGCGGATCATGCGCTGCACTTCGCCCTCTTCGAGGTTTGATGCGCCCTGAACCGTCAGGCTCTGCTCGCGCCCGGTGGTCTTATCCATCGCCGAGACTTGCAGAATGCCGTTGGCATCGATGTCGAAAGACACCAGCACCTGGGGCACGCCGCGCGGGGCGGGGGGAATGCCCATCAGCTTGAATCGACCCAGAGACTTGTTGTCGGCCCCCATTTCGCGCTCGCCCTGGAGCACGTGGACTTCCACCGAAGTCTGGTTGTTCTCAGATGTCGAGAAAATATCCGATCGCCGCACCGGAATCGTCGTGTTGCGGGGAATCACCTTCTTCATCACACCGCCGATGGTTTCAAGACCCAGCGACAGCGAGGTGACATCCAGCAGCATGATGTCCTGTACTTCCTGGGTGATGATGCCTGCCTGCACGGCAGCGCCCACGGCCACGGCTTCGTCAGGGTTCACGTTTTGGCTGGGTTCGAGGCCAATCAAACCGCGCACCAAATCTTGCACCATGGGCATACGGCTGCCGCCGCCCACCAGCACCACCTCGTCGATGTCGTTGGGGGTGAGGCCTGCGTCGCTGAGTGCCTGCTTGAGGGGGGCGCGCAGGGCGCTGACCAGGTCGCCGCAGAGGCCCTCAAACTGCGATCGGCTCAGGCGGGTCTCAATATGTTTGGGGCCTTCAGGGCTAGCGGTGATAAAGGGCAGGCTAATTTCGGTACTGGCCACGCCAGAGAGTTCAATCTTGGCCTTCTCAGCCGCCTCCGTTAAACGCTGGAGAGCCTGGCGATCTTTGCGCAGATCAATACCTTCTTTTTCTAAGAACTCATCAGCCAGCCAATCGACGATTTTGGTGTCGAAGTTGGTGCCGCCCAGCTGGGTGTCGCCCGAGGTCGATCGCACCTCAAACACGCCATCGCCCACATCGAGAATCGATACGTCGAAGGTGCCGCCGCCCAGGTCAAAAACCAGAATAGTCTCGTTCTGAACCTGATCGAGGCCGTAGGCCAATGCCGCCGCCGTCGGCTCGTTGAGAATGCGCTTCACCTCCAGCCCCGCAATTCGACCAGCATTGCGAGTAGCCTGGCGCTGGGCATCGTTAAAGTAGGCGGGCACGGTGATGACGGCCCCAGTAACAGGCTGGCCCAGGTAGCGGCTGGCCTCATCCGCCAGCTTGCGCAGCACAATGGCCGAAATTTCTTCGGGGGCAAAGTCTTTTTCGAGCCGGGGGCAGCGAATTTTGACGTTGCCCAAATCGTCGCGGCGAATGGTGTAAGGCACCCGCTTAGAGGAGGGGTCTAGCTCGGCGTAGCGGCGACCCATGTAGCGCTTGACGCCGTAGAAGGTGTTTTGGGGGTTGAGCACCGCCTGCCTGCGAGCCATCTGACCCACCAGGCGATCGCCCTCTTTGCTAAAGGCCACCACCGAAGGGGTCGTACGCATGCCCTCGGCGTTGGCAATCACCACCGGCTTGCCACCCTCCATTACAGAGACCACTGAGTTGGTCGTGCCCAGGTCGATGCCAACTACTTTTCCCATTCGCTCTGGCGTCTCCTTATCTGTCTGTTGCGTGCTCAATGAAGGTTAGCACCGAGGGGGCGTTGCTTCTGCCAACCTACTTACATCAACTTTCTTAATGATAGTCTGTCACAGGCTGGCCTGATTTTACTCTATGGGCTGGAGTGAGGGGTTTGCGGTATGAGGTCTGAGGTCTGCGATTTACAGTCTTTGGCCCAACGTGAACCTTGAACCTGAACCCCTTTTCGACAGACTAAACTGGGCATAGTCCCAATCAACCCCTCCCATGGTGCAGACTCGGCCCAGATTCTATAGCTTTGACGACTATCTGGCCTACAACGACGGCACAGAAAATGTTTACGAGCTATTTAATGGAGAGTTGATTGAGGTGCCACCAGAGTCAGGCCGTAATGTATAACTTGCCAATCGCCTGCTTCTGATCTTTGCGACGTTGGTAGGCATCGACCGGGTACGGGGGCAGGGTCTGGAGTTGGAGGTACGGGGCGAGCCCAAAAATCGCTACCCTGACCTGACGGTGATTCGGCCTGAGCACATTCAGCTATTGGCCCACCGCAATACCATTCGCTTGACCATGCCCCCGCCCGTGCTAGTGGTGGAGGTGGTCAGCCCCGGAGAATTTACGACCGTGGGTACATTGGCGGGCGATCGGCGACTAACATCACCCCAGTTCGCTGACGCAACCCTCACGGCAGCTCAGCTTTTTGCCGCTGGGGCTCAGGGATAGGTCTATTCTCATAGATTGCGTCATTCTGGCATGACGCACCACAGCTAACTCTAGTTATCTACTCTTCTTCAGAGTAGTCTTCCTCCGCTTCAGATTCCTCCTCAAACTCTTCTTCAGAGTAATCCTCTTCGCCAGAGTCTTCTTCGGAGTAGTCTTCTTCGGCTTCTTCTTCCTCTTCGGCTTCTTCTTCGGAATAATCTTCTTCGGAGTAATCTTCTTCAGACTCTTCCGCCTCAACATCATTGCCATAGCTAAAGCCGTAGGACTCATCTACGGCATACTCTTGGCAGAGAGCATCGAGAGTTTCGATGAATTCGGTGGCGTCGTCGATGGTTAGATCGAAGTTGAGAATGTTGAGTAGGTAGGCGCTTTCTTCTTCCTCATACTCGTAGTCAAAGTAGTAGTCTTCCTCGCTTTCGACATAGCTTTGGCAGAGTTCTTCGAGAGCGCTAGTAAACCCTTCGGGATCTTCGGTGTGCAAATAAAACTCATATAGCAGAAGCGAGCTATCATTAGCGAAAAACGATTCGTCGTCTTCCCAAACTTCGACGCTAAAATCGATGTCGCTTAGCGATTTGATAATCCAGGAGTCGTGACCGTTGTAGTCGTCGTGGATGACGTAGTCGTAGGGGATGTAGCAGTAGCCGCGATCGCCCCAAGCTGACCCCCAAGAGTTGCGCACAATAAACATGCGATCTTTGTCGGAGTAGCCAACGCACAGCATGGCGTGCCAGCCGTGGGTTTCGCGCACGTTGTCTGAGCGCTTGGGCTTGGGCACCCGGCCTTTGTTGCGTGTAGCATCGTCAAACGATTCAAAGGTGTTGAGGGCAAAGGCGATCGGATAGCCCTCGGCCAGGGTGTGCCGCCAGAGATCGAGATCGGTTTCGAGGGCCTCGGCCTCAATAATTTTGAAGTTGGCGGCATGGTCGTAGGCGCTGGCGTCAGGTTCGGTAAAAATGAGCTCTTCGTCATTGGGCCAGAGGTCTTCGGAGCAGGCCCCATGCTGCATCAGCGTTTCGATCGCGCAGTACATGTAGGTGCCGCCGTCCTCGTTATGGCTGCCGGTCTTCGATCGCGCGTTGTAGTAAACAAACAGGCGGCTTACGTCAGCGGCATCGCCCAAATCGCGCTTGGCCAGATACTCGTAGGCTCCCACAAAGGCGTTGGCCACGCAGCTATTGCCGACCTGCTCCTCCACCTCGGTCATGTGGGGACGCAGATCTACTCGGTGGGGCAGCTGCTCCTGCTCAAACCGGCCAGCCTGGTGATGCTTGACATGGTCTGGCTTTTGACCGGCTTTATAACCGCCGATGCGAAACTTGCGGCTCTGCGTAAACATGCCCGTAACCTCGAAGAAATAGTCTCTCTAGCATTCCCGCCGTAGGCAGGCCAGAAACAGCGCTTAAACAATTGCCCAAGCGATCGCAAAATACACTCCCAAGGTTCTCTCTATATGAGATCATGGGATATCTACAGCGGCGAAGTGGGTATAAGGGAATTCAGTCTTTGGGTATACCTAACAAACCTATACAAATCAAGGAAAAGACACCTACCATCGATCTGGAAATAAAAGTTCAATAAAATCCACTACTTTTATACCCACCCCGAAAAATAATGTCTAACTCGATAAAGATTGATCAAGCCAGGGTTTTGAGATACTAAAGAAAAACAGGCTATAAACTAAATTGATTTAAATCAACAATTGCCCTGCGACAACCCTCACTCATGAAAATAACCCTCAGTATTCCAGATGAGATTGCTCAAAACCCTGCTTTTTCAAGGGCTGATTGGCTAAGAGAACTTGCGATCGCCCTGTTTGAGCAAGAGCGGGTCACGCTGGGGGGTGCTAGCCAAATTGCTGATATGCATCTGATAGAGTTTCAAAAATACCTTGGCAACCGCGGCGGCTGTATTCATTACGACGTGCAAGAATTCGACGAAGATTTGAAAAACCTGCGGGGCCGAGGCTGGCTATGATTTTGATAAGCGATGCCTCGTCTTTGGGCAGTTTGGCGCTAATAGATTATCTCTGGCTGCTGGAGTCTATCTACGGCACCGTTCTCATTTCAGAGGTCGCCGCCAGCGACTTGGCAACCGCTAAAAATGCCCGCGTTCAGGCAGTGCTCTCATCGGGCTGGGTGCATGTGCAGGCCCCCACAGAACTGGCGATCGCTAAGGCCACGCAACCGGGTCAACAACTCGCTTTGGGTGAAACTCACGCGATCGCCCTGGCTTTGCAGATCAATGCTGACGAGCTGTTAACAAATGAACGTCGCAGTCGACAGGTGGCGCAGAATCTAGAACTATCGGTAATTGGTATTTTTGGCATCATTATTTTGGCCAAAAAAAGGGGGCTGATTCCCAGCGTGCGGCGGCTGATGGATACGCTGGTGGAGCAGGCGGGCTTTCGCATCAGCCATCGGCTGTACCAAAAGATTTTGAGGTTTGCCGACGAAATTTAGGCCCCTACTAGAACCTTAGCTGGGGCAGATAGCTCTAGCCCAAATCAACGACAAGTCTATCCTCGTGCTTGCGACAGAGCCACACGGCCCCCAATGCCCAATCAGAGCTTGGGCACCAGAAGAGCCCAGGGACGTTCTACAAACTAACCCGCTCCGGTAAAATTCTGGGATGACTGACTCATCCCTCCCCCAGATCCCATCCCAGGCATGGCAGAGACCGATCGGCCAGCCGTGGGAGCATCACTACATTGTGCGCTACGCCAGCAACCTCGACGATGGCCCCAACCACGTCGCCCCGCTG